>NZ_JBFAPH010000510.1:0-2899 GCF_040675635.1 Streptomyces sp. NPDC049577 | reverse complement strand
GCTCGCTATCGCGTTGATCGCGGCCGCGGCCATCGCGCTGCCGCCGCGCCGGCCCCGCACCACCAGGTACTCCAGCCCCAGGGGGCTCTCGGCCAGTGCGTCCTTGGACTCGGCCGCGCCGATGAAGCCCACCGGGATGCCGAGCACCGCCGCCGGGCGCGGCGCGCCCTCCGCCACCATCTCCAGGAGCCGGAACAGCGCCGTCGGCGCGTTGCCGACGGCCACGACCGCGCCGTCCAGCCTGTCCCGCCACAGCTCCAGGGCGGCGGCGCTGCGGGTCGTGCCCATGCGCGCGGCCAGCTCCGGCACGGCCGGGTCGGTCAGGGTGCACAGCACCTCGTTGTCCGCCGGCAGCCGCCTGCGGGTCACACCCGAGGCGACCATGTTGGCGTCGCACAGGATCGGCGCCCCGGCGCACAGGGCCTCGCGCGCCTTGGCCACCACCTGCGGGGAGTACGCCAGATCCCGGACGAGATCGGTCATCCCGCAGGCGTGGATCATGCGTACCGCGACCCGGGCGACGTCCGTCGGCAGCCCGCCGAGGTCGGCCTCGGCGCGGATGGTGGCGAAGGACTGGCGGTAGATGGACGCGCCGTCCTTGTCGTAGTCGAACACCGTTCCCTCGTTCATGTAGTGGTACGTGCCGCCGCCACCGCGCCGGCCAGTCCTGCCGTCGTCACCGTCGTCGCGGGCGCCGTGCCCGGTTCGTCCCGCACCGCGACCCGGTAGCCGTCGCCCGTCGCCAGCACGTCGACCCACCGGCCGCCCGGATGCCCGCAACGCCGCTCGCACCCGGACCAGTACACCGGCAGCGCCGCGCCGCCACCAGGGCGTACGGGCGCGAGGGCGGCGGTCGCGTCGGCCCGCACGTCCGCGAGCGACTTGGCGCAGCCCGGGCGCCCCGCGCAGGCGCCCGCGCCGTGCCACGGGGACGCGGCGGACGTGACGAGGCCGGCTGCTTCGAGCTCCGCCAGCCGTGTCGCGGCCGCCCCGGCCGGCAGACCGGGCACGACGACGCCGCGCCAGGGTGTCACACGCAGTTCACCGTCGCCGTCCAGGCCGGCGGTGCGGGCGAGGAGCCGCCACTGCGCGACGGACAGCCGGCCGAGCGGAGCGGCCACCGACAGCGTGCGGCGGCCGTCCGGCCCGGTGACCAGGCCCGGCTCGACCGGGGAGCCGGGGGCGACGGCGAGGGTGGCGGGGGAGGACGGGATGCCGGCGGCGTCCAGGCGCCGGGCCAAGTCGGTGGCGGTGGGCCGGTGTTCGGCCGGCAGCTCGCGCAGGCGCCAGGCGCGGGTGCCGCTCGCCCGCCGCGCGGCGAGGAACCCGGCGGCGGCCAGGACCGCGGAGCGGGCGGCGTCCCGGTCGGCGACGCGCAGGCCGGGGCCGGTGGGGCCGTGGCCGAGCAGGGCGCCCGAGTCGCTTGCGATCAACGTCACATCGGGGGAGAGGGCGACCACGTCGCCGCGGCCGTCGTCCAGACCGAAGAGGAAACGGCCGGAGAGGTCCGAGAGGTCCGGTTCGCCGGAGCACAGCAGCCGGTCGAGTTCCCGAACCCATGCCCGCGTGAGCGAATTGCCCGTTCCGTCCAGGCCGCTCAGGGGAGAGGCCGCGATGTTCCGGATGCGGTCGTGCCGGTCGGAGGGCAGCAGACCCGCCTCCCGGAGGCGGGCCGCCAGCTCGGCGCCGCAGGTACCCGCCAGGCCGCGCAGCTGGACGTTGCCGCGGGAGGTGAGGTCCAGGTGACCGTCGCCGAGGGCGTCTGCGGCGTCCGCGAGCACGACGGCCTGGTGTGCCGTCAGCAGCCCGCCGGGCAGCCGGACGCGCGCGAGGGCCCCGTCGTCCGCGGCGTGCAGGCGCAGGGCGCCGGGGCAGGCGTCGGCGCGATCGCGGGCGGGGAGGGCGGGCATGCGGCGAGCATACCGACGGGCCCGCCGCCCGGCGGCCGGGGTCCGGGCCGAGGTCCGGGGGCAGGCGGGCCGGGCGGGGCCGGGCGGTGCGCCCCGGGGGCCAGGGGCGAAGCCCGGGAAGGGGTCTCGAAGGGGCGGAGCCCCTTCGGAAAACGGTGACCGGGCGGGACCGGGGCAACTCCCCTCCGACCAGCGGCCCCGCATCGCTAGTATGGCTCCGCCAGCGACGGCACCAGGGGAGGAAGGCCGGTGAGACTCCGGCACGGTCCCGCCACTGTGAGCACGGCGGAAACGCCGCGCGAGTCAGGAACTCCCGCCGTCCTCCCACCGCCCGGGGCGCGGACCCCGAGGAAGGCCTGCCGTGATCCTTCTGCTGTCGACCTCCGACACCGACCTGCTCAGCGCCCGTGCGGCCGGCGGTCCGGTCCCGTACCGGCTCGCCAACCCCGCCCGGCTCGCACTCGACGCGCTGCCGGAGCTCCTGGAGGGCACCGACCTCGTCGTCGTGCGGCTCCTCGGCGGCGTCCGCGCCTGGCAGGAGGGGCTCGACACGCTGCTCGCCGGGGACCGGCCGGTCGTCGTCCTCACCGGTGAACAGGCCCCCGACGCCCAGCTGATGGAGCACTCCACCGTGCCCATCGGCATCGCCGCCGAGGCGCACGCCTACCTCGCCCACGGCGGCCCCGCCAACCTCGAACAGCTCGCCCGCTTCCTCTCCGACACCGTGCTGCTCACCGGCCACGGCTTCGAACCGCCGGCCGCCGCCCCCGCCTGGGGCGAACTGGAGCGCACCCCCCGGGCCGAGCACCCCGACGGCCCGCTCGTCGCGGTGCTCTACTACCGCGCCCACCACATGAGCGGCAACACCGCCTTCGTCGACGCCCTCTGCGGCGCGATCGAGGACGCGGGCGCCCGCGCGCTGCCGCTGTACGTCGCCTCCCTGCGCGCCCCCGAGCCGGAGCTCGTGGACGCCCTGCGCGCCGCCGACG
>NZ_JBFAPH010000509.1:0-2936 GCF_040675635.1 Streptomyces sp. NPDC049577 | reverse complement strand
GAAGAGCGCGGCCAGCAACAGGAGGAAGCCGGCCAGAGCGGCGTACGGAGGGGACGGGGGGCGTGCTGCACGTGCGGTCATCGCCGCATCGTGACACGGCGCGGACCCGTGCCCGGCCTCTTCGCGCGTTTCCCCGCGCGTGAGGATTGTCCCTTTCGCGCGCGGGAACCAGCCGGATCCGCGGACCGACTACCCAGGGATCCCACGGATCACCGGAGCGAGGACGCGACACGCGAACCCCGGGCGAATCACCGGGAACCCGGCCCCCGGGCCGTACGACTCCTCAAGGGTCCACCGACTTCCCCGAGGAGCCCCGCCGTGTCGCTGCCCGACCCCGTACCCCTCTACGGCCCCGCCTACAAGCGCGATCCCTATCCGCTGTACGCGCGGATGCGCGAGGCGGGGCCCGTCCACCGGGTGCGCTTCCCCAGCGGCGTCACCGCCTGGCTGGTGACCGGGCACGCCGCCGCCCAGCGCACGCTCGCCGACCCCCGCCTCGGCAAGAACCACGCGCTCGGCAACGACCGCTGGCGCGAGCGCGCCTCGATCATGCCCGAGCCGCAGCACTCCCAGCTCCAGGTGCACCTGCTGCACCAGGACGCGCCGAAGCACACGGCCATGCGCCGCCTGATCACCGACGCGTTCGCACCGCGCCGCGTCGAGGCGCTGCGGCCGCGCTTCCAGGAGATGGCGGACGCGCTCCTCGACGCGCTGCCCGAGGAGGGGCAGACCGCCGAGCTCGTGGGCTGCTTCGCCGCCCGCTTCCCCTTCCAGGTCCTCGCCGAGGTCATCGGGCTGCCCCCGCACCTCGCCGCCCGCTTCCGTCGCGAATGGGGCGGGGTCGTGGCGCCCGTCGGCCCCACCGACCCCCGGCGGCCCGCGTACGAGGCGCTGCTGCGCGGACTCCAGGGCTACATCGCCGAGGTGGTCGCCGACCGGCGGGCCGCGCCCGGCGACGGGCTGCTCAGCCGGCTGGTCGCCGCCCGCGACGAGGGCGAGCTGAGCCCGGAGGAACTGGACTCCATGATCTTCCAGTTGCTGGTCGCCGGGCAGGAGCCGGTCACCAACCAGATCACCACCGCCCTCGTGGCCCTCGTGCGCCACCCCGAGGCGCTGGAGCGGCTGCGCGCCGAGCCGGAGCTCATGCCGCGCGCCGTGGAGGAACTGCTCCGTCTGGACAGCGCCTTCGAGCTCACCACCTGGCGCTTCCTCGCCGAGGACGCCGACCTGCACGGCACCCGCGTCCCGGCCGGTGACTCGGTCATCGTCTCCCTGTGCGCGGCCAACCGGGACCCCGAGCGCTTCCCGGACCCCGACACGCTCGATCTGGACCGGGACCAGGGACCGCACCTGGCCTTCGGCCACGGCGTCCACTTCTGCCCCGGCGCCGCGCTCGCCCGTATCGAACTCCAGGTCGCCCTGGCGACCCTGCTCCGCCGGCTGCCCGGACTGCGGCTCGCCGTGCCCGACGAGGAGCTCGCCTGGATCCCGGCCGTCCTCGGCCGCGGCGTCGGCGAACTGCCCGTCGCCTTCGACCCGCCCGTCTGCCCCCGCCACCGTGGATGAGTCCCGCCTGATGTCCTCGACCCTCACCCTGGGCACCTCCGTCGAAGCCCGCGTCCTCGGGCTCCTGCTGCCCCACCACCGCACCCCCGGCGCGGCCGGCCCCGGCCCCGCCGAGCACCCCGAGCAGCTCGCGCAGATACGGGAGTTCACGGACGCCGGCCGGCCGGTGGTCTTCACCCTCCCCGGCTTCCCCTGCAAGTCCCCCAACCCCGCCAAGGTCCTCGGCCATCTTCCCGACGAGGGCGAGCGCCTCTCGCTCACCTTCCTCGACCGGCTCTGCGCCCGCATAGGCGAGGTCTACGCGCCCGGGGCGCGCCTGGTCATCTGCTCCGACGGCCACATCTTCGGCGACGTCATCGGCGTCCCCGACGCGCACGTCGACGCCTACATGGACGAACTGCGCGCCATGATCCGGCGGGAGGGCCTGACCCACCTGGAGACCTTCGACCTGCGCGACGTCCACGGCGACCTGGACCACGACACCAAGCGCCGCCTCGTCACCGCCGCCCACGCCCCCTCCCGCGACGCACTGCGCGCCCAGGTGCGCACCGACGAGGAGACCGCCCGCCTCTACCGGGGCATCACCCGCTTCCTCGTCGAGGACACCGCGGACCACGACGGCACCCGCTCCGCCCTGCAACGCGCCTGCCGGTCCCGCGCCTACGACGTGATCGCCCGCAGCCGGGCCTGGGGCGCGCTCATCGCCCGCTGCCACCCCCGGTCCGTACGGCTGTCCATCCACCCGCAGCCGCCGGGCGCGCGGAAGTTCGGCATCCGGCTGCTGGACTCCGCCGACGTCTGGGCCACGCCCTGGCACACGGCCGTCCTGCGGGACCGCGGGGGAGCCGCGCGGCTGATGCGGCGCGCGGAGGCGGAGCGGCTGGGGCGCCTGGTGTGGCGCGACGGGCGCCCCAGCCACTTCCTGGAGACCGGCGTGGCCACCGGTTGACGGCCGAGGCCGGCTCGGTACCGCCGGCCCCGGCGGACCGGTGACCCCGCCGCCGGTCACCCCGGCGGCGGGCCGCTCGCCGTCGCCGCGGGACGGGACGCGGACGCCGGGCCCCCGGCGGGAGCCCGGTGGTCGAAGGCGATCAGCGGATCGCCCGTCAGCGGATGGTCCACCACCGCCGCCCGTACGCCGAAGACCTCGGCCATCAGCCCGGGCGTGAGCACCTCGCGCGGCGGGCCGGAGGCGACCACCGTGCCCGCGTGCAGGATGTGCAGCCGGTCGCAGACCGACGCGGCCGCGTTCAGGTCGTGCAGCGCCAGCAGCGTCGTACGGCGCTGGGCGCGCAGCAGGGCGAGCAGTTCGATCTGGTGGCGGATGTCGAGGTGGTTCGTCGGCTCGTCCAGCACCAGCACCTTCGGGT
>NZ_JBFAPH010000508.1:0-2972 GCF_040675635.1 Streptomyces sp. NPDC049577 | reverse complement strand
CCCCGATGACGTGCTCGGGCCGTACCTGCGTGCCGAAGAGGGTGCTGGCCACTGCCGCGACCACCTTCTTCTGATCGTCGAGCGAGCCCCTCACCGTGCCCGCCGACGTGCCGTGCACCCGGACGCCGACGGCGGCCGAACTGCGGCTGATCCGCGAGGTCATCGACCCGGCCGGGCTGCGCGACCGCGAGGTGCGGCGGTGAGCGACCCCACCCTGCCCACGGCGCTCACCCGGCTGGTCGGGGTCCGGCACCCCGTCGTGCAGACCGGCATGGGCTGGGTCTCGGGCCCCCGGCTGGTGGCCGCCTCCGCGGAGGCCGGCGCGCTGGGCATCCTCGGCTCGGCGACCATGACGACGGCGCGGCTGCGCGAGGCGGTCCGGGAGGTCAGGTCCCGGACGGACCGGCCGTTCGGCGTGAATCTGCGGGCCGACGCGGGGGACGCGGCGGAGCGCGTCGACCTCATCGTCGAGGAGGGGGTGCAGGTCGCCTCGTTCGGGCTGGCCCCCTCGCCGGAGCTGATCGCCCGGCTCAAGGACGCCGGTGTGGTGGTGATCCCGTCCGTCGGGGCGCGGCGGCACGCGGAGAAGGTCGCGGCGTGGGGCGCGGACGCGGTGCTGGTGCAGGGGTCCGAGGGCGGCGGGCACACCGGGCCGGTGGCCACCAGCGTGCTGCTGCCGCAGGTGGTCGACGCGGTCGACATCCCCGTGATCGCGGCGGGCGGCTTCCACGACGGCCGCGGCCTCGTCGCCGCCCTGGCGTACGGCGCGGCGGGCATCGCCATGGGCACCCGCTTCCTGCTGACGGCGGACAGCGCGGTGCCCGCCCGGGTGAAGGCGGCCTACCTCGACGCCGGCGTGCAGGACGTCACCGTCACCACCAAGGTCGACGGCATTCCGCATCGCGTGCTCCGTACGCCGTTCGTCACCGCCCTGGAACAGGCCGGCCGCGCGGGCACGCTTGTGCGGGCGCTGGTGCACGCCGCCTCGTTCCGCCGGCTCTCCGGGCTGAGCTGGCCGGGGATGCTGCGCGACGGGCTGGCGCTGAAGCACGGCAAGGAACTCGGCTGGGGGCAGCTGCTGCTGGCCGCGAACACCCCGGTGCTGCTGCGGGCCGCGATGGTGGAGGGCCGCACGGACCTGGGGGTGATGCCGGCCGGGCAGGTCGCCGGGGTGATCGATGACCTGCCGACCGTCGCCCAGCTCGTCGAGCGGATCCTGGCGGAGGCGGACGCGACTCTGCGAGGCTTGCCGCAGCCGTGAGACGCGCGGCGGGGACGAGGAGGGGGCGGCATGAGCGGGGACGGTACGCCGGACGGCGGCACGACGGACGCCCGCGTGCTGTGGCGGTTGTTCGAACCTATCCACGCCGTCGTGTACTTCGCTCCGGAGGTGCCGGCCGCCTTCGAGGAGGCGGGGCTGCGCGGCTGGTGGCGGGGCTACTTCGCGGGGCGGGCGGCACCGCTCGGGCCCGTCGGGCCCGGGCCGGTCACGGCGTCCTTCTTCTCCTTCGCCCCGGCCACGGTGGCGCGTGCCCTGCCCTCGGTCTGGCGGCTCCTGCCGGCGGAACGGGCCCTGGAGGTCCGGCGGTCCGGCGTGCGAGCGGCGCTGCGGCGACTGCTGGACGGCCGGGAGGAGGACGCCGCGCGGGCGGCCGCGCTGCTGGCCCCGGTGCTGGACGGGCTGGACTGCGGCGGGCGTGTCCTGGCCGCCGCGAACGCGGCCCTGGCTCCGCCGGACGACCCGCTGGACGCGCTGTGGCACGCGGCGACGGTGCTGCGCGAGCACCGCGGGGACGGCCACGTGGCGTCCCTGGTGGCCGCGGGCCTGGACGGCTGCGAGGCCCTCGTCCTGCGGACGGGCATCGACCTGCCGCGCGCGGAACTCCAGCCGTACCGGGGGTGGACGGACCAGGAGTGGGACGCTGCGGCCGCCCGGCTGGCCGCCCGGGGACTGCTCGGCCCGGACGGCTCGGCGACGGCGGAGGGCCGCCGCGTCCACGCGGAGGCGGAGCGCGCGACGGACCGCGCGGCGGCCCGGGCCTGGGAGGGGATGTCCCCTTCCGCCCGTGCGGAACTCCGCGCCGCCCTGGCGCCGTTGGCCGCCGCCTGTTCCGGGGTGCTGCGCTTCCCGAACCCGATCGGACTGCCGGCACCGGCCTGATTCGCGACAACGTGCGCCCGGCGGTGGCCGGATACCGCCGGGCGCGCAACGTTGTCCCCGGCCGGTCTGTCGTATCCCACACACGTGTACTCACCTTGGGGAGACAGTCATGCGAAAGTTGGCAACCGCGGCCGCCGTTCTCGTGCTGGCGGGCACCGGCCTGGCGGGTACGGCCGGGACGGCCGGCGCGGCGACCGGGCGGGAAGCCGTCGCCACCACCTGCTCGACCGTCTGGGGCAGCGGCGACAAGACGGCCAGGGATCCGAGCGTCAAGCCGCTGACGAACATCCGGACCGGGCAGCAGGAGTGCTTCGACCGCATGGTCTTCGACATCGGCGGCCCGGCGGGGAAGACCGGCTACCACGTCGGCTACGTCGACGCGTTCTACCAGGACGGCTCGGGCGACGAGATACCGGTGGGCGGCGGCGCCATCCTCCAGGTCTACGTCTCGGCGCCGAGCTACGACCCGGGTACGGGCAAGCAGACCTACGCGGGGCGGGCCGGCAAGCCGCTGCCGGGCGTGGACGTCACCGGTTACCGGACCTTCCGGGACACCCGGTACGGGGCGAGCTTCGAGGGCCGGACCCAGATCGGCCTCGGGGTGCGCGCCCGGCTGCCGTTCCGGGTGACGCAGTCCGGCGACCACCTGATCGTGGACGTCGCGCACACCTGGTGACACGGGGCCGCTGTGCGGGCGTGGGCCACCGTGCTACCAGGACCGGCCGTCGGCCGGCTCCTCTTCACGCCGGTGCGCGCCACGGGCCGGAACCCGGTCACCCGGGCCGTGCGGGAGCTGTGCCGCCTTGCCGCC
>NZ_JBFAPH010000507.1:0-2986 GCF_040675635.1 Streptomyces sp. NPDC049577 | reverse complement strand
GCTCCGGCGGTCATCACCGATCGTCGTCGACCGTCGAGCGCACCCGCAGAAGCGTAGGATGACCGTCCGCCCACAGCGCCGTTCCGACGAAGAAGCTGTCATGTCTACGACGCCGGTGCTCCGGTTTGCGGCACGGCAGAGCGGGCACTGCGCAGCCCGCCGCTCGCGGCCGGCGCGGCGAGCGGACTGGTGCGCGGGGAACCCTGGCGGCTGAGCTCGCGCATGGCCTAGGCGGCTGCCGAGGCGCTGGAGAACGTGCACCGCCTCCAGGGCCTGGCGCTGGACGACCCGGACGCCGACTGGTCGGTGCTCACCGCCGAGGCCGACCACCAGGAGTGGCTGCGGATCGCCGGGTGGGTCGAAGGGGGGCCTGACGGCCTACAACCCGAGGAACGATCCCGATGCCGTGGAGTACCCGCCGCTGATCCGATTCCGGGAGAAGGACTGACGCCTCCCACCAGTCTCCAACCGGATTTGGCCACTGTGAGTGATTGCCCGGCGGATCCCCCACGGCTGCGGGTACGGTCGATCAGTTTGACGGTCGGCGGTGGCCGTCGGTGGGACGGGTCCGGTCGGCGTGGCGCCGCATCGCGGGTGGGGGTGAATCGGTGAGCAGCACCGAGCAGGAGATCGAGGAGCAGTTCGCGCAGCTTCAGCAGAGGGTCGGCGCCCGCCGGGCCGAGGTGCTCAAGCACACCGCCGACGACGAGCAGTTCGCGGCGGAGTACGCCCTGCTGGTGTACGCCACGGGCGACCTGGTGGAGTTCGAGAAGACGATCCCCGAGCGGCTGGCCGAACCTGAGCGCAGGCGCAGTGAGCGCATCGTGGTGTGGTCCTGGCGTGGGCAGGCGGTCGTCGGCGCGGCGTTGATCGCGCTCGTCTTCGTTCTCGACCGCTCCTGGTGGTGGCTGGCGCTGCTGCTCCCGCACTTCGCGGGCACGGTGGCCGACTGCTTCCAGCAGGTCCACGCGGAGCGGCACCGCGACCGCCGCGCCGGGGCCATCGCCCTGCACGTGGTCGCGATCCTGGTGGCCCTGGTCAGCCTGAGCGTGCTGAGCCGGTGGTTCCTGATCGCCATCGTCGTGGGCTGGGTCTTCGTCGCCGGTGTCTCGATGGACAGCACGGACGCGGGCGAGAAGGGGGCGCGGCGGTGAGCGACGACTACGGTCATGAGGTCCGCCGCCTGGAGACGCGGACCAGTTCGGTGGAGAGCGACCTCTATTCGCTGCGCTCCAAGCTGGGCGAGGTCGACGACCTCGACCACGAGCTACGCGGCATCCGCAGCGAGATCGGCAGTGTCGAGGACGATGTCAACAGCGTCCGGAGCGACCTGTCCGAGCTGGACGACGACGTACGCAGCCACATCCGGGACACCGAGCAGGCCCTCAAGCGGCTGACCGGCCGCATCCAGGCCCTCGAAGCCCATCTCCTCGCCGCCCGTGGCGCTCCCCAGGCCGACCTCGACACCATCGACCCCGAATGGAGGAAGCTGGCCAGGGCTGCCAACCACGGCTGGCACGTGCGCACCGGCCTGCTCAGCGACCACCAACGCGAAGCCCACCACCGCAGGATCCGCGAGTACGAAGGCGCCATCGAAGAGCGCGACGAGCATCGCGGCAAGGTGGTGGAAGCCGCCGGAATCCTGGCCGGCACGCCACGCACCTCACGCGAGTTCAAGCAGGCCGTCATGGACTTCGGCATGTCCCGCGCTCTGGCGGAGAGCCACGAACAGCGGGCCCGGAAACTGGCCGACGCGGCCAAGGCCGCACAGGCCGCGCTCGCCCAGGACGAGGTCCTGCGGCGGGCGAAGGCGTCGCTGATCGAGCGGGGCGAGAAGGCGCAGAAGAAACTGGAGTGGCTGCTGCACGGCCGCCTGGTCGAGGCAGTCGCGATGCGGGCCCTGCTGCCCATGTGGTTCGTCACCGTCCTCGGCCCGGTGCCGCCAGCGGAGAAGACGCAGGAGTGGATGGACCTCGCCACCCAGGTGATGGTCTACCGCGTCACCTACGAAGTCACGGACCAGGTGGTCGCGCTCGGACCGGAGCCCGCCGACTACGCCCCGCGCCGGACCACATGGCACCATGAGCTGACCAGGGCTCTTCGCCGCTGGTAGCCGCGCCCGCCGCCCTTGAAAGCCGGGAGCTCCCATGCCCGCTCGGTGACCAGCGCGTCGATCGTCGCTGCGAGTCCCGTCGGCTCGCGCCCGTCCCGCCGCGCCATACGGGCCGGCCGCGGCCTTTGCTTCGTCTTCCGGCCGCCGCCGTTCTTCCGCGCCGCCTCCCTCGCGGCCCGCAGCGCGACCCGGGCCAGGTCGACCCCGGACATCTCCTCGCCGCTCATGCCTGCCCCCAGGCGGTGTGGCCGAGCACGAGGTGGCGGGTGCCTGCCAGGCGCAGGACCTGGTCGACGAGCCAGCTGGTGAACAGCCTCCTCGCCGAGAGCTCGCCGTGCTCGTCGATGTGGTCGAGCACCAGCTGGTGGTCGCGCTCGGCGCGGGCGCGCCAGTCGATGACCTGCTGCCGGGTCAGCTCCTCGAGCACCAGCGGCACCTGGCCCTCGCCCGCGTCCTGAGGCTCCGGCTCGGGCGCCGGGGCGTCCTTGATCGGGCGGGGCGCGGGCAGCGCAACCGGCACCACCACCGGCACGGCGGCCGGGATGGCCGGGCCGACGGACGCTGGCCCGGCCTCGCGGGCGCCGGCCTGCAGCGCCGCATGCTGCGCCTCCAGCCACTGCCGCTCCCGGGCCTTCGCCCAGCCCTCAGCGGTCACCGCCTGGTGCAGCCGCCGCTCCGCCTCGGCAGCCCTGGGCATCGTGGCTTCCACGGCGGCCGTGACCGGGCGGCGCTGCGCAAGACGGTCGGCGAGCCCCACCAACGCGGGGGGGGACTGCCCCGAGGCGGACACCCCAACCCGCGCCAGCTTGTACCCGGCCGGGGGGGGGCGGGCGGGGGCGGGCGATGCCTTGAGCGGGCACGACGGGGGGGACC
>NZ_JBFAPH010000506.1:0-3048 GCF_040675635.1 Streptomyces sp. NPDC049577 | reverse complement strand
GTCCAGGGCGCGGACCGCGTCGCGGAAGGCGTGCGCGAGGCCGAGCCGTGCGAAGCCGAGCGCCAGCCGCAGTGGCGCCGCGCCGTCCGCCGCGAACGTCCAGCGCACGACCGCGCCGCCGCCGGCCGGGGTGATCCGCCAGTCCTCCAGCAGGGCCCGCAGGCCCGGTACGTTGGCGGCGTCCGCCCGGTAGGCGTACCGTTCCGGCGCGTCCGCGGCCATGACCGTCTCCACGAAGCGGACGCCGCCCGCCAGCCGGACCTCCCGGCCGGCCCGGCCGCGCGTCTCCGCCTGCCGGGCCTGCGACACGGCCCGGAACCAGCGGGGCCACGCCTCCACCTCCTCGGCCAGCGCGCGGTAGACCGCGCCCGGCGGCGCGGTCATCCGGGCGGTGAAGGACAGCCGCACCGGCGCGGTGTCGGCGAATTCGAGCCCTACGGGACGGAGGCTGCGCGTCATCGGGGAACCCCCACGAGGTCGGCCGGACGAGCGGGGCGCGCATACCCTAGCCCGCGGAGCTCCACTTGTCTGCGTGGTTCCGCGGGGTTCGGCACCGCCGGGTCGGCCGGTGTGGGCCGAGCGCCGTCGCGGGCGGGAGGGGCGCCGGGGGCAAGCGCACCTGCGGTGGCTCCGGCGGCCTGCGCGAGGCACGCGAACGGCGGGTTCGCCGGGATCCGCGGGACGGCCCTAGTCGTCGCCGGTACGGCCGCCGGGGCCGGCCACCACCAGCTCCGGCAGCCGCTCGGCGATCTCCGCCCGGGCCGCGGGCGGCATGCCCGCGTCCGTGACCAGCGCGTCGACCTCGTCGAGACCCGCGAAGGAACTCAGGCCCACCGTGCCCCACTTGGTGTGGTCGGCGAGCGCCACGACCCGGCGTGCGGACCGTACGAAGTGGCGGTTGGTCTCGGCCTCCGCCAGATTCGGCGTCGACAGCCCCGCCTCCGCGGATATGCCGTGCACCCCGATGAACAGCACGTCGAAGTGGAGCGAGCGGATCGCCGCGTCCGCGACCGGCCCGACCAGCGTGTCCGACGGGGTGCGCACACCGCCCGTCAGCACCACCGTGGCCGCGCCGGGCCGGGCGGTGGGGCCCGAGGCGGCCGTCGCCCGCTGCGCGGTGTGGAAGACATCGGCCACCCGTACCGAATTCGTGACGACCGTCAGATCCGGGACATCGACGAGCTGCTGGGCCAGGGCGTACGCCGTCGTCCCGCCGGCCAGCGCGATCGCGCTGCCCCGCGCGGCCATCCGCGCCGCCGCCCGCGCGATGTCCTCCTTGGCGCTGAGCTCCAGCGTCGACTTCGCCTCGAACCCCGGCTCGTGCGTGGTGGCCTCGGCGACCGGGACCGCGCCGCCGTGCACCTTCTCCACGACGCCCTGCCGGGCGAGCGCGTCGAGATCGCGGCGCACGGTCATGTCCGACACGTTGAGCCGCCGCGTCAGCTCGTTGACCCGCACCCCGCCGCGGCGTCTGACCTCGTCGAGGATCAGGGCCCGCCGCTGCTCCGCCAGCAGATTCTGGTTGTCGCCCACCCGGCCCGTCCTCTCCGACCCTCCGCCGCCCGCCGTCCGGGCACAATCCTCCCATGCGCCGCCGACAGCGAGGACGGCCCGGCCGCCGGGAGCCGGACCGCCGATGGGATCTTGGTCAGGCCGCCGGTGCGGAATCCCCTCGATCGGGGTGAAGCTGGAGCGGGACACGAGCGGCTTCGAGGCCCGGACGGCCCAGCCGAAGTGCACGCCGAACGACTGGATCCACCACGGCGAGGGCGAGCCCAAGCGCTGGTCCGTCCGACCTGACCTGACCGGCCGGTCCGACGACCCGGCCGCCCCGTCAGGCCTCCGGAAGGTCCTCCGCGTAGAGCAGGGTCAGCTCGTCGTGCGTGGGCGCGGTGAGCTGGGCCACCCGGCCGGCGTGCCGCTCGACCATCGCCTCGAAGGTCTGGCGGGCCGTACGGCCGTTGCCGAAGGCGGGGCCCTTCGGGAGGTCCTCGAAGTACCGCAGCAACGCCTCGGCCGCGCCCTCGCCGATGCGGTACTCGTGCTCGTCCGCCTGCTGCCGCACGATGCGCAGCAGTTCCTCCGGCGTGTAGTCCCCGAAGGTGATCGTGCGGGAGAAGCGCGAGGCCACCCCCGGGTTCACGGTCAGGAAACGGCTCATCTCCGCCGTGTAGCCGGCGACGATCACCACGACCTCCTCGCGGTGGTCCTCCATCAGCTTCACCAGAGTGTCGACGGCCTCCCGCCCGAAGTCCCGCCCGGAGTCCTCCGGGGCCAGCGCGTACGCCTCGTCGATGAACAGCACGCCGCCGCGCGCCCGGTCGAACGCCTCCTGCGTGCGCAGGGCGGTGGACCCGATGTGCTCGCCCACCAGGTCCACGCGGGACACCTCCACCAGGTGGCCGCGCTCCAGCACCCCCAGGGAGGCGAGGATCTCCCCGTAGAGCCGGGCGACCGTGGTCTTGCCGGTGCCGGGGGAGCCGGTGAAGACCAGGTGCCGGCGGACCGAGGCCGCCTTCAGCCCCGCCTCCCGCCGGCGCCGCCCGACCTCGATCATGTCGGTGAGGGCGCGCACCTCCCGCTTGACGCTCTCCAGCCCCACCAGCGCGTCGAGTTGGCCGAGCACGGCCGAGGGCGTACGCCGCGCCCCGGCGTCGGCCGTGCCGGCGCCGGCGGCGGTCACCGCGGAGGCGCGCGGACCGGGCACGCCGGCCGCCGGGGCGGACGGCCGCCGGGCCGCCTCCACGGCCGTCGCCACCGGCTCCGGCACGGGCGGCACCACCGCCTCGGCCACGCCCTCGTCGGTCGTACAGCCCTCGGTGACCGGACCCTCCTCGGCGAACTCGTACCCGCCGCGCGCGCACCGCTCCGTCCGGCAGCCCGTCAGGGTCGTCCGGCAGCCGTCGATGACGTGGAAGCCGTAGCCGGCGCTGCCGGTGACCCGGCAGCCGTGGAAGGAACCCCGGCCCCTCGCCCTGGACCTGCTGGCCGTCCTCGACGCCCCGCAGCTGGACGTGGAGACGGCGGCGCTGCTGGTCGAGTCGCTGC
>NZ_JBFAPH010000505.1:0-3057 GCF_040675635.1 Streptomyces sp. NPDC049577 | reverse complement strand
CCGCGCCCGATCGACTGGTACACCCTGGAGGAGCGCTGGCTCCGCGCCCACGGTGCCCTCGCGACGACCGCAAGGGGCGACGTGGTCCGCCTGGCGCCGATGATGATGCAGAAGGCGTAGCCGCGCAGCGGGATCGGTCCGAGGTGGACGACGCCGGTCGAGGGGCTGGGAATGTATGCGAGATTCATGGCAGCTACGAACCTACCGTGTGCGGCGCGCAAGTCCCAGAGTGGCCCTTGACGCCCATTACCCGCAGTAGTGCGGGGTGCACGGACGCACATGTCAGAGAGGCCCCGGTGAACCCGCCCGCAGCACCCCGCCGACCCCTGCCTGCCCGGGTGCGAAGCGCACGCATAGCGCTGTTCGTCCTTGCGGCCTTCAACATACCCATCGGCTCGCTGTTCCTCGCCGCGGTGGCCACCGGCGTCGACGACGCACCGGGCGTCACCAGCGGCACGCTCCTGCTCGCCTGCGGCCTCGCCGCGCTCTTCCTCGCCGCTCGCTTCCGCACCGGCGGGGCCGGCATCCAGTACGGGGCCGTGGCTCTCGCCCTGATCATCGTGATCTACGACGTGATCGGCCTCGTCATGGACAGCGACCTGCCCCTCAGCACCGTTGTCTTCGCGGCGCCGATCCTGCTCGGGTGCCTGGGGAAGGAGGGCGCCGCCTGGTTCGCCTCGGAGCGGGACTGAGCGGCGGGGGCGTCAGGGGTGCGCCACCCGCAGGTGCGCCCCCATCTCCCCGGTCAGCGACACGGCGCGTTGGAGATCGCCGCGTTCCAGGGCCTGGGCTCTTCTGCGCTTGATGTCCCAGCACTCGTCGCAGCGTGGGCGCCGGGGCGTGGGTTCGCCGGTCCGCTTCGTCATCATCCCCACCTCCGCCCGCTGCGGTGGTTGGCGTCGGCGACCCTCACGCGCAGCTCGTCACTCGGGGTCGCCGGGCGCACGTCGCACGGCAGCGCCTCCCACTGCCGCCCGTCCGCCGGGCTCCGCAGCAGCAGGCGTCCGCCGGCCGCGCTGACCACTTCGCCGACGCGGTCCCGCCGCGCGTCCACCACCCATGTGCCCGCCTCGGGGCGCTCGCTCTCGCTCACATGCAAACCGTGCCCCGCCAACAGCAGTTGATCCCATCCCCGCCGCCTATAGGAGCGCCCTATATTCGGTTCATGCGGGATCGCTCTCCGGAATTGTGGAGCCACCCTCGGCTCGCGTCGGCGGTGGCCGGTGAGGACTGGGCCGCCGTCTTCCGCACCTACCGCCGGCTCACCGGGCTGAGCCAGACGAAGCTCGGCGAGCGGACCGGCCTGGCCCAGCCGGACGTGTCCGACATCGAGCGGGGCCGACGGCGCGTGACGTCGTCGGAGGTCCGGCAGCGGATCATCGACGGGCTCGGCATCCCCGCCACGCCGCCTCACCCCGTGATGCCCGTCGCCGGCCTGCACCTCGGGGACATGGCTCCGGACGAGGACCTGCTGGCCCGGGTCACCAGCGCCGTGAACGGCTCCGCGCGAGTGGACGCCGCGACCCTGGACTGGCTGGACCGCCTGCTGGCCGAGCACCGTCGCGCGGAGGACCACATCGGGTCGCGGCCGCTGGTCGACGTCATGTGCCATCAGTTGCGGACCGTGGTGAACCTCCACCCGAGCACCCCCGGGCCGCTCGCGGACCGCGTCGTCCGGCTGGCCGCCGAGCACGCCCAGTTCCTGGCCTGGATGGCCCAGGACCAGGGGCGCCCCGCCGCCGCCCTGGCCTGGTACGACCGCTCACACGAGTGGGCGCTGGAAGCCGGGGACGCCGACATGGCGGCGACCACCCTCAGCATGAAGGCGCACATGGCCTGGTCCGGGGGGCTCGGCACCCGCTGCGTACGACTGGCCAAGGCCGCCCGGTGGTCGGCGCCGGGAACGTCACGCGGGGTCCGGGGCATGGCCGCCCAGATGGCGGGCCGCGGCCACGCCCTCAACGGGAACGCCGACGCCTCCCGTCGCCTGCTGGACGAAGCACGGGAGCTGATCGGCCGGGCGGCTGAGCGCCCGGAGGACGAGCCGCCGTGGATGTACTTCTACGACGACACGTGGTTCACGCTCCAACGCGGCATGGCGGAAGCGCACCTGGGCGAGTGGCCGTCGGCGATCGAGCACTTCACGCGCGGCCTCGCCGCCCTGCCCGGCCACTACCGCCGAGACAGGACCTGGTACGGCTCCTGCCTCGCCCACGCCCTCGCCGAGGCGGGCGAGGCCCCGGCCGCCTTGGCCACCGCCCTCGACTGCCTGCCGGACGCGTCGTCCATCGGCCGCCCCCACTCCTGGAACGAGCTCCACGGCACCGCGGCGACGTTGGTACGACGGGGAGCCCGGGAGGGGCGGGAGCTGATCGCGGCGCTCAGAGAGAGCGACTGAAGGTCAGGCAACAGCCCCTCGGGGGAGCTCACGACATGAGCCGCTGCACCTGAGGGTCGAAACAGACAAGGCCCATCGACGAGGCGACTTCCGCCGCATGGGCCGATGCCTCATCGGCCATGCTGTAGCGCATCGGAAAGTAGAACAGCGGCCCCTTGGCCGCGCCGATCAGCGGCCCGATGGACCACGGAGAGAGGTCTTCCTCGTCCTCCGTGAGATCAGGCCACCGCTCCAGAAGCGCGGCCACGTACGCGGCGATGCGATCGGTCGGCGGGTGCTCCGCGTCAGTGCCCATGTACCGGTTGAAGAGGTCGCTGAAGATCGCCGTGGCAGCGGTGTCATCCGCCGGGCGATGTCCTTCCCAGACAGCAAGGTCGTAACTCATGACCGCGAGGCTGCCACGGGGCACTGACAGTCACTCGGTCCCGTTCCCGATCCGGGCGAGCTGCGCGCCCTGGGCATGGCCCGCGAGTGCGGTCACGCGCGCAACGTCCGTCGCCAGGTGGTCATCACTCCCATTCGATCCCCGCATAGGGATCGGGCTCACCGGTCCACGGGTCGACGCCGGCCCGTGGATCGCGGCCTGCTTCCTGCTGCCCGCCCTGGCCCTGCTGGGGGCCCTCGTCCTGTATCCCGTCGGCTACTCCGTCTACCGCAGC
>NZ_JBFAPH010000504.1:0-3128 GCF_040675635.1 Streptomyces sp. NPDC049577 | reverse complement strand
GGCCGCGTCCTGGTGCTCGTGCCGACCCTCGACCTGCTCGTGCAGACGGTCAAGGAATGGCACAAGGTCGGCCACACCGGGCCGGCGGTCGCCGTGTGTTCGCTGGACGATGACCCGGACCTGTGGAACCTCAAGGTGCGGTGTACGACGAACCCGGTGCGGCTGGCCATGTGGCACGGCACCGGCCCGGTAACCATCTACGCCACCTACGCCTCCCTCGGCGTCCTCGCCGAAGCATTCGAGGGCGTATACGGCCAGCAGCTCGCCCCGCTGGACCTGGCCGTCGTGGACGAGGCGCACCGGACGTCGGGCTCGCTGGGGAAGGCGTGGGCGGGCATCCACGACCAGCAGGTCATCCCGGCGGTCCGTCGGCTGTATCTGACGGCCACGCCGCGGATCTGGCAGGAACGGCCGGCGTCCTGGGAGGTGCGGGAGGGGGCGCGGGACCCGCTGCCGGAGGAGATGGCGGCCTCCATGGATGACGAGACCATCTTCGGGCCCGTGTTCTACAAGCTCACGCTGGCCTCGGCGGTGACCCGGGAGTTGCTGGCGCGGTACCAGATCATCGTGATGGAGCTCCAGGACCCCGTCGTCACGCCGGAGCGGCTACGGGGGCAGGAGCGGCACGAGGAGGAGGTGCGGGGGCAGCGGCTCGCCGCGCTCCAGGCCGGGCTGCTGCGCACCATGGCCGAGCACGGCCTGCAGACGTGTATCACTTTCCACCACCGCACCATCGAGGCCCAGGCGTACGCCGAGGGCCTGCCGAGAGTCGCGGCCAAGCTGCACGCCGACCAGCCGGAGACGTACCCCGAGCACATGTGGGCGGACTGGCTGTGCGGGGAGCACCCGGCCGAGCGCCGGCGCGAAGTCCTGGGCTCCTTCGGCACCACGGCGCGGCGGGCAGTTCTTTCGAATTGTCGGGTTTTGGGGGAGGGTGTCGACATCCGGGCCGTGGACTCGGTGGCCCTGTTGGACCCCAAGGGGGCGCCGCACGACATCGTCCAGGCCATCGGGCGAGCCCTGCGGCAGAAGCCAGGCCAGGGCAAGCTGGCGTCGCTGATCGTTCCGGTTTTCCTGCAGCCCGGTGAGCAGCCTGAGGACATGTTCACTTCCGGGTCTTACCGCCCGCTGGTGAAGGTGTTGCAGGGGCTGCGGGCTCATGACGAGGAAGCGGTGGAATTGCTCGCGGTACCGCAGGAGCCTCGGAAAAGGGTGGTACAGCCGTCGGTTTGGATCGGCCCGGCACCGGAAGAGGGTGAAGAGGAAAACCGTCTCCTCCTGCGTTTCGCCGCCCCACGGGATCCGGTGATGGTCGCTGAGTGGGTGTCGTTCAACGTGATCGACACCGAACGGCAGGACTGGGCCCGGGGATACGCCGCCCTGCGCCGGTACGTCGAACGCGAATCGCACGCCCGTGTGCCCTACGACCACAGGGAAGGAGCCCAACCGCTGGGGCAGTGGGTCGCAGAACAGCGGCGCGCTTACGGGGCCGGGCAGATGCCGGCCGGGCGGGCCGAGCGGCTCGAAGCCCTCGGGATGGTGTGGGACGCCGTCGACGCCGCCTTCGAGGAGAACCTCGCCGCGGCCCGGGTGTACTACGAGCAGCACTTCTCGCTCTGCGCTCCCCGGACAGCGACGGCGCTGGACAAGCCGATCGGGCAATGGCTGTCCAACCTCCGCCGTCCCGGCGCCCTGGCCGCCCACCCCGAGCGGGCGGAGGCCCTGGCGGCGATCGATCCGGACTGGAACCCGGACTGGCCGGTGACCTGGCAGCGGCATTATGCCGCCGTCCGCGAGCTCCTGGCGGAGGAGGCCGGCCTCACCGACGTCCTCCCCGGCGTCACCGTCCACGGGATGGACGTCGGGAAGTGGCTGGCCCGACAGCGCGAACACGCGGTGTGGCAGGGGCTGCTGGACGAGCAGCGCGAACGCCTGGAGGCCCTCGGCATCACCCCGTTGCCTCCAGCTCAGGAAGCCCCGGCGAAAGCCCGTAAGGGCGGCTCGGGTGCCTTCGAGCGGGGCGTTGAGGCCCTGCGCCAGTACAAGACTCGCACCGGCTCCTTGACGGTCCCACGGGGGCACGTAGAGGTTCTGCCGGATGGCACCCAGATCCGGCTCGGCGTATTTATGTCGAACACCAAATCGAGGCGCGGCAAGCTCGACGCTGACCGGCGGAAGATGCTCGCCGAGCTCGGACTCGACTGGGCGAGCTCGTAGAGGCTTCGCCCAAAGGGCGCCGGACGGGTCTCGTGTTGCGGTGAAACCCCACCCGCGTGCATCCATAGATGCGTTACGGTGGGGTCGTCGGCTTCGTTGTCACAGGCCGCCCACTACGAGCGATGGGACCCCCACCGCTTCTATCGGCGAGGGTCCCATGCCCGTGTTCCTAACGCCGACCCCGGCTCATTCGCGGTGAGCCGGGTCCGGCGTCAGTGGTGAAGCCCGCCCCACGTGTAGGCCATCTGCCTCACCCAATACGCAGTCGCGGCCATCGATGGCGCCCACAGGCGAATGCGCTTTCGGACCTTGCGCCAGTCCACCGATTTCCGCTTTGCGTGCTTGCCCATAGCGAGCCTCCTTGGTCAGCCGACTCGGACCAGTAGGAAGACCGACACTCGGTGTCGGACCCCCCGCGGGAGGGCCCGCCAGCGCGGTCCCCTCGGGGGCTCTTCAGGGAAAGCGGGCACCAACCTACACCGGGCCGCGACCGCCCACGGCACTTTCCCCGAAGGGGAGTCGGCGGCATCAGCGTCCTTCTGTTCGGGGCGCTCGCCCTGCCTGCCCACCGGACCGTCCAGCACCCGGAGAGTCCGGTGATCTCGCGTCGCTGCCCGTCCTCGCACTCAAGGAGCACGGCCGCGACGCCCGGTCGCGGTCCGCCTCGGATCGCCGAGCACAACACGCTGGCCAGGACCCTGGGCAGGAGCACTTCCTCCCCGGTGGTGGAACGGCTCGGAAACGAGCGGCGGGCGGTCGACGTCGGCGGTGCGGCGGACAGGCACGCCGAGCCGTCGACAGCATAGGCCGCACGACACAGCCCGGGGCGCGGCGGCCGACCGGAGCCCGGCGGCCCAGCGACGCGGCGGGACCCAAGCGCGGCGGGACCGCGCCGCCAGGCAGCAGCCAGG
>NZ_JBFAPH010000503.1:0-3155 GCF_040675635.1 Streptomyces sp. NPDC049577 | reverse complement strand
GGCGACACCTCACGCGTGCCGCCCGACCTCGACGACGCCTTCCGCGCCACCGGCCTGACGCATCTGCTCGCCGTCTCCGGGGGCAACCTCGGTGTCCTGCTGGTGCTGCTCATCGGTCCGCCGGCGCTGGCCGCGCGCGCCGAACGCCGGGGGCTCGCGGCCCGGCTGGGGGTGCCGCTGCGGCTCACGGCGGTGCTCGGCGGGGTGCTCGTCCTCGGGTTCGTCGTCGTGTGCCGGCCGGAGCCGAGCGTGCTGCGGGCGGCCGCGTGCGGGCTCGTCACCCTGCTGGCCCTCGGCACGGGCCGCCGCCGCGCCCTGCTGCCCGCGCTCGCGGCCGCCGTGCTGCTGCTCGTCCTGTACGACCCGTGGCTGGCGCGTGGTTACGGCTTCCTGCTGTCCGTCCTGGCCACCGGGGCCCTGCTCACCCTCGCCCCGCGCTGGAGCGCGGCGTTGCGCCGGCATGGCGTTCCGGCGCGCGTCGCGGAGGCCCTGGCGGCGGCCGCCGCGGCGCAGGCGGTGTGCGCACCGGTCATCGCGGTGCTCTCGGCCCGGGTGAGCCTGGTGGCCGTGCCGTGCAATCTGCTGGCCGGACCCGCGGTGGCCCCCGCCACCGTCCTCGGCTTCGCCGCGCTCGTCACCGCGCCCTTCGCCCCGCCTCTGGCCGCGATCCTGGCGCGGCCGGCCGGCTGGGCCGCCTCGTGGGTGGCGGCCGTGGCCCGCCGGGGCGCCGAGCTGCCCGGTGCCGAGTTCGCCTGGCCGGACGGCTGGACCGGCGGGCTGCTGCTGGCCGCCCTCACGGCGGTCGCCGTGCTCGCCGCCCGCCGCGCATCCCGTCACCCGTGGCTCTGCGCGGCCTGCGCGCTGCTCCTGCTGCTGGCCGTTCTCCGCCCGGCGCCGCTCACCCGGGCCGTCACGGGCTGGCCGCCACCCGGTTGGCGCATCGCCGCGTGCGATGTGGGCCAGGGCGACGCCCTGGTGCTGGCGGCCGGTGGGGCCGACGCGGTGGTGGTCGACGCCGGGCCCGAACCACGGGCCGTGGACCGCTGTCTGCGCACACTCGGCGTGGAGCGGATCCCGCTGCTGGTGCTCAGTCACTTCCACGCGGACCACGTCGACGGCCTCCCCGGCGTCCTGCGGGGCAGGGCGGTCGGGGCGATCGAGACGACGCCGTACGCGCGACCGCCCGCCCAGGCCGCGTATGTGCGGCGGCTGGCCGCGCGGGCCGGGGTTCCGGTGGTGGCGGCCGCGGCGGGGGAGCGGCGGCGGGTGGGGGAGGTGTCCTGGGAGGTGCTGTGGCCGCCTCCCGCGGGCGCTTCGGCGGTGGCGGAGGACGGGCCCAACGACGCGAGCGTGGTCCTGCTGGTCCGTACGGCCGGGCTGTCCGCGCTGCTGCTGGGCGACCTCGAACCGCCCGCCCAGCGGGAACTGGCACAGGCTCACCCGGAGCTGCCCCCGGTCGACGTGCTCAAGGTCGCCCACCACGGCTCCGCCCATCAGGACGACCGGCTCACCCGCGCCCTGCGCCCCCGGCTGGCCCTGGTCTCCGCGGGCCTCGGCAATCCGTACGGCCATCCGGCCCCCCGCACGCTGGCGACGCTGCGGGCGCAGGGGGCGGTGGTGCTGCGAACGGACAGGGACGGGCCCGTCGCGGTGACGGCGGGGGCCACCGCGGTGGCGGCGGGGGCCGACGGAGACCCGCGGCCCGTGAGGGCGGTTACTCCGCCTCGAGCCAGCCGTCGTACTCCTCGGCCAGTTCACGCAGCGCGCGCACGTTCAGCTCGCTGCGCGGATCGTCGATCACGACCAGCCACTGGGCGTCCTCGGCGTCGTCCTCCCCGGCGAGCGCCTCCCGCACGATCTGCGGGTCGTCGTCGAGGTCGAAGCGCTCACCGGCCTCGTCCGCCGCCTCCTGGGCGGTGTCGCGGTCGGGCAGCACCAGCAGGTGCCGTATGGGATCGGAGGGGATGAATACGCTGCTCACCCGCACATTGTGCGTCATGCTCATGCGGAGGTTTCGCGGGGTGTGTCACTGGGGCGTGGGATGCTGGTGGCGATGGCCAGGAAGACTGCAACCGACGATCCCCTCAGCCCCGTCACGCTCGCCGTGGGACAGGAGGACCTGCTCCTCGACCGTGCCGTGCGCGAGGTGGTGACGGCGGCCCGCGCGGCCGACGCGGACACCGACGTACGGGACCTCATGCCCGACGCGCTCCAGCCCGGCACCCTCGCCCAGCTGACCAGCCCCTCGCTGTTCGCGGAGCGCAAGGTGGTGATCGTGCGCAACGCGCAGGACCTGTCCGCCGACACCGTCAAGGACGTGAAGGGCTATCTGGCCGCCCCGGCGGAGGAGATCACCCTCGTCCTGCTGCACGCGGGCGGCGCCAAGGGCAAGGGCCTGCTCGACGCGGCCCGCAAGGCCGGGGCGCGCGAGGTCGCCTGCGCCAAGATGACGAAGCCGGCCGACCGGCTGGCGTTCGTCCGGGGAGAGTTCCGCACGGCGGGCCGCTCGGCGACTCCCGAGGCGTGCCAGGCGCTGGTGGATGCCATCGGCAGTGACCTCCGCGAGCTGGCGAGCGCCTGCGCGCAGCTGGTGGCCGACATCGAGGGCACCATCGACGAGGCCACCGTCGCCCGGTACTACACGGGCCGCGCCGAGGCGTCGAGCTTCACGGTCGCCGACCGGGCGGTCGAGGGCCGGGCGGCCGAGGCGCTGGAGGCGCTGCGCTGGGCCCTGGCCACGGGCGTGGCGCCTGTTCTGATCACCAGCGCCCTCGCCCAGGGGGTGCGCTCGATCGGCAAGCTCGCCTCGGCGCCCCGTGGCGCCCGCCCCGGTGACCTGGCCCGTGACCTCGGCATGCCGCCGTGGAAGATCGACCGGGTCCGGCAGCAGATGCGCGGCTGGTCGGCCGACGGCGTGGCCGCCGCGCTCACCGCCGTCGCGGAGGCGGACGCGGGTGTCAAGGGTGGTGGCGACGATCCGGAGTACGCCCTGGAGAAGGCGGTCGTGGCGGTCGCCCGCGCGGCCCGCGCCGGCCGCTGAAGGCCGCTGAAAGGCCGCTGAGGGGCTCGCGCCGACCGCCGGGCGGGCCCGGGAACGTCCGAAGGCCCCGCGCCGCCCTCGGGGAAAGGGCAGGCGCGGGGCCTTCGGGATTTCG
>NZ_JBFAPH010000502.1:0-3185 GCF_040675635.1 Streptomyces sp. NPDC049577 | reverse complement strand
CCGAAGAACTCGGCGTAGAACGCCAGCAGATCGGTGACCTGCGCGGGCACCGGCGCGCAGGCGCGCGCCGCGGCCGCCAGGTGGGTGAAGCGCAGCGCGAGCGAGCGGCGCGCCACGTCGGGGCGGGGCACGGCGGCGGGCACGGCGTCCAGCTCGAAGGTGGGACCGGCCGTGCGACCGGGCCGGCCCGCTTCCATGGTGACCAGCAGCTCCGCCAGCGGACGCATGACGCCGGTCATGACGTCGATCGACGCGTTCATCAGCTTCGACCGGCGCAGGCTGCCGTCCGGGCTCCCGCCGAAGTGCTGCGCCATCAGCTGGAGCATGAGGTGGTACGAGCGGTTGAACAGCTGTCCCACCGCCCGTGCCTCCGGGGCGGTCACCGGGTCCTTCGCGGCGCTGCCGGTGCCCAGGGTCGGGTTGCGCAGCACCGGGTGGGCCGGGCTCCAGGGCAGCAGCCTGCCGTACGGTCCGGGCACCCGTTCGGTGGTCAGCACTTCCCCGATCCGCAGGAAGGTGTGGAAGTGGGAGGTCTCGGCGGACCCGGCCCGGTCGTCCGGCTTGTCCCGCCCGTCCGGCGCGAGGACGCCGCCCTCGCCCTGCTCGCTGATGACGTCGACCGCGAACAGGGCGCTGCTCAGGTCGTCGACCTCCAGCTGGTAGTCCGGATGCGTGGTGTTGACGGACTCCCGCAGGAACAGGTGGTGTTCGCCGCCGCCGCGCCCCCGCTCGACCAGGAACAGGTCCGGGACCCGCCGCAGGCCCTCCCGGATCGCGGCGTACAGCTCGCTGATCGAACCCCAGGCGTACGCGGGGGCGGCCGTCTCCTCCGCCGGGGCGGCGCCCGCGCGGCGTGTGCCGGGGGCCGGCGCCGCCGGTTGTTCGATCGCGATGTAGCGCTGCACGCTGCCGATACTCAGTCCTTCCAACGCGAAGTCCAGCGGCACCGGCAGTTCGGCGTTGAGTGTGCCGAAGTCGATCAGCGGGATGTGGAAGGGCTCGCCCATGGCGGTGATGATGTTGTTGACCAGCAGGAAGTGGATCATTTCCTCGCGGGCGACGCCCAGCAGTGCGCCGCGTATCCCGTCGTCCAGGGTCGCCCCGCCCTGGCCGCAGGCCAGCTCCAGCTGTGCGGGTGTCCACCGTCCGCGCCGCACGTACTCGCGGGCCGTGCCGTAGGCCGGGACGGAGAAGGCCGCGTAGAGGTACTGCAGCATCACGGCGAGTTCCAGCGTGGCCGCCTGTTTGAGCACGGTCCACAACTCGCCCCGCGTGCCGATCGCGGGCGCGCCGGTGACGGCCGCCGGGACGGTCAGCGGCGGCCGCGTGCGCGCCTGCTGGTTGCGCAGGTAGGCGAGCAGCAGCCGGGCCTTGGGGTCGGACAGGTCGCGGGTGGGCGGCATGTAGTACGTCTTCGCCTTGTTGCGCGGGTCGCACATCTGCCAGGCCAGCTCGGCGTACGTCTCCACCTTGCAGCGGTCGGCCAGGCTGAAGACGTCCGAGCGCATGAAGGTGGAGAGGTGCTCGTAGAAGGCGAAGACCTCGCGGTGCAGCAGCTCGAAGTCGACGTCCTCGCGCGGCACGTCGTCGAGGTGCCAGTCGTCGGGCAGCACCCGGACGGCCAGGGAGCCGGCGCCCGCCCACAGGCCCAGCGTGTCCTCGTCGTCGTACGCCCGCCACGCCGATCCCGGCGCCTCCGGCGGCACGGACGGCAGCTCCTCCGGTCCGGCGGCGAGCAGGACCCGGCAGGTGCCGGCCCGCTCGCCGCGCAGCACGAGGACGCCGTGCCCTCGCTCGTCGGTCCGTATGGCGCACTCGTCGGCGAACGAGCCCCCGTCCGCGCCCAGACCGAGGATCACCGCGTCCCCGCAGCGGGCGCCGGGGGCGCCGGCCACCGGATCGGCCGGCAGGGCGCGCGGATTGTAGAACTGCCGTACGAGCACGGCGTCCACGGGCGCCGGACGGCCGCGGACGTACGAGCGCAGCGGGATCTCGACGGCGTGGTCGCGGCCGCGCGCGCGGTCGCGGTGGTGCAGGAGGACGAGCGCCTCGTCGGTCTGCACGTGCGCCTCCCGCTCGGTCAGCAGCGTGACGCGCCGGCCGTCCGGGCGGGTGCCGGTCAGACACAGCCTCTCCTCCTCCCACGGCCCCTCTCGGGCGGGCACGGTGACGATGCCCGAGGTGAGGTCGCCGGGGTAGGAGCCGGCCGGCAGCCGCGCGACGAGCCGGCCGGAGCCGGCGGTGCGCAGCTCCAGGTCGCCGGCGTCGACCGGGGGGCCGAGCCGGTGCAGCGGGCCGGGGCCGGGCCGCGGCGCCCGGCCGGTCAGCGGGACGGCGGAGACGAGGTTGAAGACGGCCTGCCCGCGCGCCACGTGGACGGTCAGGTGGTGCAGGGGCGCGCCGGGCCGGGGGACGAGCAGCCGCCCGGCCGGATAGGTGCGCAACTCGTGGGCGTGCCACGGCGCGATGCTGCCGCGCACCCGCCACAGGTTCGGCGCGCCGGGCGCCGTCGGACTGGCCATGGCGTCCAGCGCGAACTGCACGACCAGGCCGTCCGCCCGGCCGCTGTCCACCGTCTCGCGCAGGGCGCGTACGACGGGTGAGAGGGCGGCGTCGGGCAGCCAGCGCGGTTCTTCGCCGTCGTTCGCGGTGACGACGAATTGATGAACGGCGCAGTAGCGCAGCTGGGAAGCCAGAATGTGCTCGCCCACATCCCGAATGTGGCCGAAATCGACCCATCGTGGCGGGTGCGGACCGGTGACGCCGGCGGTGAGCAGGTAGCCCTCGCCGTCGTCGTGGGAGCGCCCCAGCCGGCCGAGGCCGAACCGGCCCACCATCAGGGCCGTGGTCCACCGCGACGCCGGGTCGAGGTCGAAGGTCCGGGCGCGGTTGACCGTCGTGCGCAGGTAGGGGTTGTAGTGGCCCCAGACGTCGACGCGGCGCCCGACGACCGGGTCGCCGGTGTCCGGCCGGCCGTCCGGGCCCTCGGCGCAGACGACGTGCGCGTCCAGCCAGAAGTGGCCGCTGCCGTCGAAGTTCCAGCCCTGGCCCGCGCTGAACTCGCCGTCGGAACACGGCCTTCCGGCACGGTCGTGGCGCGGTCCGCGCCGGTGCAGCCAGGCGTGGTACTCGGCGGCGGGCCGCTCGACGGGGAACGGACGCGGCGCGGGCCCGTCGTCGGTCAG
>NZ_JBFAPH010000501.1:0-3190 GCF_040675635.1 Streptomyces sp. NPDC049577 | reverse complement strand
CCGGGCGAGTTCGGCCAGTTCGGCGGCCGCGGTCTCCGTCATGTAGGAGAGCGGCTTCCGCTCGTACAGCTCGACACACAGCAGGCGCGGCGCCTCGCTGTCCGGGGTGGACAGGGCGAGGGCCGCGGTGGAGTAGACGAGTGTGCGGTCGAGGTCGCTGGCGATGAGGGTCGTCACAGGGGGCGCACCGCCTCGGGGGCGGCGACGGCCTTGCCGTCGGCGCCGGTGGCGCCGCGCGTGTAGCGCGGGTGGATCAGGCCGACGCAGCTGTAGGGCAGGCCGTCCACCTCCTCGACGGGGACGCCGCGCTGTTCGGCCAGCAGCCGGACGTGCGCGAGGTCCGCGCCGGCACCGCGCCGGGCGAGGATCCGCCACGGGACGCGGCGCAGCAGCACACGGGTCGTCTCGCCGACACCGGGCTTGACGAGGTTGGGGTCGTGGATGCCGTACTCCTCGCTGATCCGCTCCACGGCCGTCCAGCCGGCCCAGGTGGGGGCGCGGTCCTCGGCCGAGGCCAGGGCCTTGGCGTCGGCGGCGACGTCCTCCTCCACGTCGGGGAAGCGGGCGGCGACGGTGTCGACGAAGGAGCGCGAGACATCGGCGTCCGCGAGCTCGCGGTAGAACTTCGCGCCGTGGAAGTCGTGCGGTCCGACGAGGTCGGCGCGGAGCACGGTGCGCGATATCAGGCCGGAGACGGTGGAGTTGAGGCAGGCGGAGGGGATGAGGAAGTCGTCCCGCGTGCCGTAGGTCCCGACGCAGTGGCCCGGGTCGGCGAGCACGGCGAGGCGCGGGTCGAAGGGCGTGCCGTCCAGGGCCTCGGCGAGCTCGCGGGTGATGGCGCCCTTGCCGGTCCAGCCGTCGACGAAGACGACGTCGGCCGGGTCGTGGTGACCGGCGAGCCAGCGCAGGGCGTTGGCGTCGATGCCACGGCCGCGGACGATGGAGACGGCGTAGTGCGGCAGCTCCAGTCCGTGCGCGTGCCGCGCCCAGCGGCGCATCAGCACGCCGACGGGCGTGCCGGCGCGGGCCAGCGAGACGAGCACGGGCCGCGGCGACCGCTCGGCCAGCACCGTCTCGGTCACCGCGCCGACCGCCCGGGCCACGCGGCTCGCCGAGGCGTCCAGCGCGGAGCGGTACAGCTCCTGGTAGCGGGCGCTTGGCTGGTACTCGACGGGCAGCGACTCGGCGTAGTGCGCGCCGCCGCTCTGGATGGCCTCCTCGCGCTCCTCGGTGGGCGCCTCCAGCTCCACCTCGGACAGGTCCTGGAGCAGCCAGCCGACCTCCTCCGGAGCGTACGAGGAGAACGCGGGCCCGCGCAGCGGCCCGGGCTTGCCGCCGGGGGCACGGTGGGAGGGGATCACGGCGAGCAGCACCTTTCGGATGTGCGTGGCGAGCTGGGCCAGGAGGCCGCCGGGGGCGTGCAGGGCGGGGGTGTCGGCGACCGAGTCGACGACCACGACGACTGCGTCGAAGCCGGCGTCGGTGACGTTGTGGGCGTAACGGTCGCCCGGCCCGTCGGCCGGTTCGTCGTGGGCCGGGAAGGTCATCCGCGATCGGATCGCGTAGCCGGGGTCGTCGACGGGGAGGACGGGGGAACGGGTCGTGGTCGAGAAGCGGACGTCTCCGCGGATCCGCTCCTCGAGGGCGCGGGCGAGCCGTAGGGGCGCGTACATGAGCTCTTCGTGCCCGAGCACGAGGATGCGGGCGGGAGCGGCACCGCAGCGTTCGGGGTGCTCGCCGTCGCCGTCCGCGGGCCGGGTTGCGCCCACAGCACGGCAGAGGCGTTCCGCCATGGCGGGCAACGCGGCCTCCAGCCGCGCCCGGTGCTCCGGCGTGAACCCGTGCCGGCCGCCGTCGGGCAACCCTTCGGGCCAGCCGAGCTCGACCCGCTGCGGTTGTCCATGGGGGAGGGTGGGCAGGACCGCACCGGCGGACGGCGACGGCGAGCACCCCCCGCCCTCCCGCTCCGCGACCAGCGCGCTGCCCCGCTCGAGGACGTCGTCCGGCAGCCGGACCTCCCCCGTCGCGAGCGCGACGACATCCACCCGCGCCCCGAGCTCGCGCGCGAACTCCGTCAACCGCGCCCGGTCCCGGGCGCTCCGCATGTCGACCAGCGCGACGACCACGTACCGCTCGCGCGGGAAGCGCGTGTGCAGGGCGCGGATCGTGTTGAGCACCGTGCGGCCCGTGGAGAACTCGTCGTCGACGAGGACCAGCGGACCCGTGCCCGAGAGCAGGGACGGGTCCTCCGGCAGGAGCAGATGGGACGTGGCGTGGCTGTGCTCCTCCTCGAAACCGCCGACCGGGGCGATGCCGGGCACGGGGCGCCGGGTCGAGTGGAGGTAGGGGGCGAGGGCGAGGCCGTCCGCGACGGAGTGGCCCAGGCCGGTGGCAGTCTCGGCGTAGCCCAGGACGACGGCGCGGGCGGCCTCCGCGTCGCCCAGCAGGGCCCGGACGCGGCGGCCCAGACCGACCCCGGTGCCGTGGACGCGCGCCGGCGGGGCCGGCACGTGCTTGCCGAGGACGTTCGAGACCAGCAGATGGGCGCGCTTCGGATTGCGCCGCACCGCCAGTCCCAGCAGTTCCCGCAGCCGGTCGTCGCCCTCCAGCTCGACACCCAGCCGGTCCGCGACCCACTGGCCGGACCACACTCCCACTTCCGCGCCGCCTCTCATGCCGTCCGTGCCCCCGCGACGCCCGCCGCCAGCAGTTCGACGAAGCTGACGTCCTCGCGTGCGACGCCGAAGACCTCGGCGCGCAGCATGGTGCGCTCGGCCCAGGCGCGGTGGGGTTTGATCTCGTTCATTTTGTTGGTGTAGGCGGAGCGCAGCACTCCACCGCCGTCGCTTTCCGGCCGCAGGATGTCCTCGGCGTCGCTGAACTCCTCGTGGCTGACGACGGACAGCGCGTGGACCGGGGCGACGTGCGAGGGATGGATGCAGGTCTTGCCCTGGAGGCCATTGGCGCGGTCGAGCTGGATCTCGCGGAGGAGGCCGTCCATGTCGTGCTCGATGAGGGCGGTGCGCAGGGCCTCCGCCGGGCCGGCGAAGGGGCTGCGGCGCAACTGGGGCTTGAACATGCGCTCGGGCTGCGGGAAGTACTCCCAGACCGGTCCGGTGACGGTGAAGCCGCTGCCGTCCGCGCGACCCCTGACGAACACCTCCAGACGGCCGTCCGAAGAAGGCGCCAC
>NZ_JBFAPH010000500.1:0-3215 GCF_040675635.1 Streptomyces sp. NPDC049577 | reverse complement strand
CGAGCTGTTCCGCAGCCTCGGACGGATCTCGGCCCAGCGGCCACCGGTCGCCTGACGGGACGCGGTGTCACTGCCGGTCGCGCACGGAGAACTGCACGACCGGCGTGAGCAGACTCCGCCGGAAGGTGGCGACGAATCCCTCCGTGGTCCCCGTGTCGCGCGGCCGGCTGAGATACGGGGCGATGCGCTCCTCGAACTCGCGCACCCCCGGCTGGTCCGCCATGAAGCGGGCGACCGCGTCCAGGTCGCCCTCGTACTCGATGACCCGGACCAGGGTCGCGTCGCGGATGAACACGGCGGTCGACAGGATCGTCGCCTCCGGCCGCCCGGCGGCGTCCGCGACGACCGGGGACCGGACCCGCCGGAAGCTCCGGAACACCTCCATGATCTCTTTCTCGTGACCGGACTTGACGTCATAGGTGAGCGCGGCGAAAGGCATGGCGCCATCGCACCGCAGCCGCCTCGGGCCCGGCTCGAACATCACCTCCGCGGCCGCAGCCGGGCCGGCAGCAGGAACGTCAGCAGGAACGCCACCCCGAGGAACCCCGTCTCGTACCACAGGACATGGGCGAACGCCCGGGAGAAGCCCGCCGCGCGGGCCGGGTCCGGTGCGCCCGGGGCGACCTCGCCGGCCAGCAGGCCGAAGAAGAGCACGCCCAGCACCGCGACCCCCGCCGCCGCGCCCAGCTGGAGGGCGGTGTTGAGGACGCCGGAGGCGGAACCGGCGTCCCGCTCCGGCACGCCCGACAGCACGAGGTCGACGACGGGGGAGACCACCAGGCCCATGCCGAGTCCGACGACGACCAGTGACGGCACCAGCACCGGGACGCCGGTCGACGCCCCGTGACGACCGACCGTGAACATCAGCCCGAGCATGCCGGCCGCCATCACCGCGATGCCCGCGCTGAGCACGACGCGCCCCAGCCGCTGGGCGAGCAGGGGCGAGAACGAGGCCGTCACCATCGCCCCCAGCGCGTACGGCACGACGGCCAGGCCGGCGCCGAGCGCGGAGAAGCCCAAGCCGCTCTGCAGGTAGAAGGTGAACGGGAAGAAGAAGCCGCCGATGCCGGCGAAGAAGAACAGCAGCATGACCAGCCCGGTGGTGAACGCCCGCCGGCCGAACAGCGCCGGCTGCACCAGCGCGAAGCCGTCGCGCCGCTGCTTGGCCCGCTCGTGGCGGGCGAACAGCGCGAACAGCGGCACCGACGCGGCCATGACCGCGAACGACCAGGCCGGCCAGCCCAGTTCCCGGCCCTGCACCAGCGGATACAGCACCGCCAGCAGCGCCGCCGTCACCAGCAGCACACCCGTGACGTCCAGCCGCCGGCGCTCCGGGGCCCTCGACTCCCGCGCGTAGCGGGCCACCCCGGCCAGCGCCACCAGCCCCACCGGCAGGTTGATCAGGAAGATGGGCCGCCAGCCCCAGCCGAACAGATTCGCGTGGATCAGCAGGCCGCCGAGCACCGGCCCCAGCACCGAGGCCAGCCCGGAAAGGCCGCCGAACAGCCCGAAGACCCGGGCCCGTTCCCGCTCGGGGAAGGCCACCTGGAACGTCGACAGGCCCTGCGTCACCACCAGGGCCCCGGCCAGCCCCTGGACGACGCGCGCGACGACCAGCATCGCCGGGCCCGTCGCGGCGCCGCAGGCCGCCGACGCCGCGACGAACAGGCCGATCCCGGTCAGCAGCACCCGCTTGCGGCCCAGCATGTCGCCGATCCGGCCCGCCGTGACGAGGAACAGGGCGAACGTGAGGGTGTAGCCCTCCACGACCCACTGCAGGACCGCCCCGCTCGTGTGCAGCCGAGACTGGAGGCCGGGCAGGGCCACCACGATGATCGTGGTGTCGATGAGGTCGAGCGCCATCGCGACCAGCACGAAGACGGCCGCCCGCCAGCGCATCGGGTCGGGCGGCCGCGGATCGACCAGGGCGGGCTGCTCGGCTGCGGTCGTCATGGTGCACTCCGTCGGCGCCTCTCGCGAAGCCCGCGGAGCCGGCGCCTGGGGCCGCGGGCCGGGTGCGGCAGATGCTGACAGGCCCGGCTCGCGCGCCGCTGGAGCGGCCGCCCCGGCCGCCGGCGGCGGTGCGGGGCGCTGGACGTCCCTTCGAGCCGGTCTGTAGAACGCCCTGCCACGCTCGCGCGGACCGCGCCCGAACGCCACGACCTACGAGGAGGGGCCCGGCATGGCCGGACACACCGACAACAGCGTCGTCATCGACGCGCCGCTCGACCTGGTGTGGGAACGCACCAACGACGTGGCCTCCTGGCCCGAGCTGTTCAGCGAGTACGCCTCCGCCGAGATCCTTGAGACCGAGGACGACGGCACCGTGGAATTCCGGCTCACCATGCACCCGGACGAGGACGGGAAGGTGTGGAGCTGGGTCTCCCGCCGCACCCCCGACCCCGCCACCCGCACGGTGCGCGCCCACCGCGTCGAGACCGGCCCCTTCGACTACATGAACATCTACTGGGAGTACACCCAGCAGGACGACGGCGTCCGGATGCGCTGGGTCCAGGACTTCCACATGAAGCCGCAGGCACCCGTCGACGACGCCGGCATGACCGAGCACCTCAACCGCAACACCCGCGTTCAGATGGACCTGATCAAGCGGAAGGTCGAGGCCGCCGCCCGCCCCGGCGGGCCGGCCCGCTGACCGGAGGCAGCCGTGCTCACTTACCTCGCCCCGCTGGTGGTGCTCCTCAACGGGCTCGCCGCCGGCGTGCTCTTCGGCACCCAGCTCGGCGGATTCCCGCTGCTGGCCTCCCTGCCCGCCGACCGGTACGTCCACGCGCACGCGTTCTTCGCCACCCGCTACGACCCGTGGATGCCGATCTGCCTGATGGGCACCCTCGCCGGCGACATCGCCCTCGCGGCCACCGCGCCCGGCGCGGCCGCGAGCGTCCTGTTCGCGGCCGGGGCCCTGCTGGTGGCGTCGGTGAGCGCCATCTCCTGGTCCAAGAACGTGCCGATCAACCGCTGGGTCCAGACGCTCGACCCCGACAACCTGCCCGAGGACTTCGACGGCCTCGAACGGCGCGACCGGTGGGGCCGGTGGAACCGCCGCCGCGCCGTGCTGACCATCACCGCGCTGTGCGTCAACTGCGGTGCGCTCGTCGTCCAGTCGCCCAGCAGCCGGCACAGATCGGCGAGGTCCCCGGCCGCGCCGGTGCGCTCCAGCAGGGAGAGCGCGGCGCAGTAGTGCTCCTCGGCGGCCT
>NZ_JBFAPH010000499.1:0-3229 GCF_040675635.1 Streptomyces sp. NPDC049577 | reverse complement strand
GCCGCGCGCCGGCGGCCCGGGCTCGTCGTCGCAGGCGGCCAGTACCGGCACAGCGGCGAGGATCCCGGCCGCCACGAGGGCGAGGGGCAGGGTGCGCGTCGGTGTACGCGTCGGCGTGCGCCTCTGATTGCGCGTCGGCTTGCGCCTCGGTGTGCGTAAGGTCACGGAACTCGTCATTCCCCGGGGTCAGCGGCCGAACCGGAGGGTGCTGAGTTCGGTGTACAGAGCGGGCAGCCGCGCCTCCACCGCGGCCGCGGCGGCGCGCTCGTGCTCCACCAGCCCGTACAGAGCCTCGCGCACGTGCCCGTCGGGCGCCTCGCCGGCCCATTCCAGCAGTGTGTGACGGCACACGGTGCTGTCCTGGTGCTCGCCGAGCAGGCCCTGAAGGGCCGCCAGGACGCGCAGGGGGTGGCGGAGCAGTTCCGGATACGCGCGCTCCACGCCGCGTCCGGTGTCCAGCATGGGCTTGGCCCGCTTGCGGACCTCGTGCAGCGCGTCCGCCCGCGCGTCGTCGTCCCCGATCGCCGACGCGGCCGCGAGTTCTTCGACGAGCGGCCGCCAGGCCGCGCGGAACCGGTCACCGAGCCCGGCGGCGGCCTCCGGCACCGGGCCGTCCGCCTTGGCGTCCAGGGCGGCGACGAACGCCTTGTAGCGGGGGCCGTCGAGGATCCGCACGAGTTCCCGCCTGGCCGGGTCACGGGACCGCGCGAGCCGCTCGGCCGCCCACTGGGCGGGAGCACCGGTCATCGCCGGATGCTCCAGCACCCGCTGCCCGGTCACGTCGAGGTGCCGGACCGCACTGAGGTGTTCCCTGAGCCACGAGCAGTCCGCGACCAGTCCGGTGTCCGGGGACCCCGTCTCCTCCAGCGCGCACCACACACTGCCGAGCCGGCGCGCTGCGTTGCGCATCGCCTTCACCGCCTCGGACCGGTTGCGGCGCACCAGCGGCTCGCGCGAGACCAGCCTGTCCCGCTCCCTCCGCACATACGCGCCGAGAGCCACGGAGACCTCCACGCCCATCAGCACTCCTCCCGTCCGGACGACATCCGCGCCGGACGTCAAGGATGGTCCGGACGAGCCGATGGACACACCGCAAGGCGCGGCGTATGCCTCGATCGGCGGTATGTGCGGGATATGAGTGAACTTCCGTTCCAGGCATCCGCGCGTTCTCGTTGGCCGCAGTGAGACCACCACCCCTCGGCAGTGCCCCACGGCGAAAGGACCCCCATGCGTTCCGCGCGTCGATACCAACGGTACGCATTCGTCTGCGCCGCACTCGTGGCCGCCCTCGCGGGCCCGCCGCCCGCCCAGCCGGTCCGCGCGTCCGCGCCCACCGCCCGGATTCCCGACTGCCTGGGCCGGGAGGGCGGCCACGACAACCCGAGCATGACCATGACCAACAGGGAGTGGGCGTACGCGCGGAACAACCGGCTCGGGGCCGAGCGGTACGCGACCTGCCGCTTCGTCATCACGCACCGGCACACCTATGTGGACTTCAGCCAGCGGGTCATGTCCGACACGTTCGGCGCCTGCGACGGACCCGCGTGGGGCCTGGAGCTGAAGGCGTTCGGATCGATCAGCAGGTCGAGGGCGAGATCGCGCGGCCGGTCCGTCACGAACGAGATCACCGCGAGCATCGCCGAGGGGCTGTCCCTCGCGCTCGGCGGCAGCCGCTCGCGGGAGGAGAGCACCACCTGGGAGAACGTGAGGGCCGCCGAGTCGAACATCAAGCTCGACGTTCCCGCCGGCAAACGCGTCTACTACCAGTACGCGCCCTGGTTCCAGAGAAGCGACGGCTTTCTGCGGATGACCTACTGGAAGAACAATCCGGGCGGCCGGTCGCGGGTGGAGGACGTGGACCTGACGACCGACACCCCGATCCGCAAGGCCGACGGAACACCGCGCCTGGACTACCAGACCAGATGGTTGCCGTGCCCCCATTGGCGCGGGACGAGGGGTGAGGACGCGAAGAAGCAGGACGACGCGAAGAAGGACGACGCGAAGAAGGACGACTCCAAGAAAGACGACTCCAAGAAGGACGACTCGAACAAAGCCGGCTCCGAGAAGAGCGGCACCAAGGCCGGCGGCACCGGCTGAGCCGAGCCGGAGCCTAGGTCTCCCGGTGCCCCCAACCGAGCACATGCTGCTCGGCTGCGGGCTTGTAGACCTCGCCCGTCGCTTCTTCCCGGTCCTTCCCGGCCTGCCCGGTCTTCGCCGCCTTCACGGTCTTCGCGGTCTTCGCCGCCCTCGCCGCCGTCGCCTGCTGCTCGCGTTCGCGTTCGGCGGCCCACTCCTCCTTGTGCTGGTGCCTTCTCCTCAGCAGCCCGGCCATGGCCGATCCCACCTCTCGTACTCCGGCCCCTCTTCCACAAGGTTCACACGAGCACACACCGCACGCACACCCACGACTGGAACACGGGGGACGCGCGCGGGAGCCTGGAGGCATGGGGTCGCTCTCGCGTTCAGCTCCCCCGTCCCGGGCGAGAGCCCCCGGCCGGGGGCTCTTCGCGCTGGGGCAGTGCGTGCCGTTCGCGATCGCCGCGCTGGTGGTGGTCATCGAGCTCTCACCCGCGCATTTCCTGTACACCGGTCCCCTCCTCACGGCGACGCCCGCGCTGGCGGCGGTGACCATGGGCCCCCGGGGCACGCTCGCGGCGATCGTCGTCGCCGTGGCCGTCAGCGTGACCACCGCGACGTACAACGGAGCCTGGGGAACCCAGCAGGTCTACACCAACCTGCTGGCCCTGTTCCTGGTGTCCGCGGCCGGCATCACGGCGAGCAGCGCCGCGCGGACACGCAGACAGGGCGAGCTGGACCAGGTCCGCCGGATCGCGGAGGCGGCGCAGGAGGTCATCCTGCATCCCGTCCCCGAACGGCTGGGTCCGCTGCGGGCCGCCGGCATGTACCTCGCGGCCGAGGAGGGGGCGCAGATCGGCGGCGACCTGTACGAGGTCCTTCAGACCCGGTACGGCGTCCGGATGATCGTGGGGGACGTCCGGGGCAAGGGGCTGCCGGCCGTGCGCTCGGCCGCCGCGGTGCTCGGCGCCTTCCGCGAGGCCGCGCAGTACGAGGACGATCTCGCCGAGGTAATGAGCCACTGCACGGCCGCGCTGCGCCGGGAGGCCGCCGTACCGGGTGCGTTCGACCAGGTCGCTCTGGTGGAGGGGTTCGTCACCGTTCTCGTGGCCCAGGTGCCGGACGCACCCGTGGTCGAGGTGGTCAACCGCGG
>NZ_JBFAPH010000498.1:0-3258 GCF_040675635.1 Streptomyces sp. NPDC049577 | reverse complement strand
CTCGGAGATGGCGGCGTCGAAGCTGAGCGAGGCGAACTGCAGGACGCGGCTGCCGGGCCCCACGGCGTACGGCTCGATGCGGGCGCGCACGAGGTTGGGGATGCCGCGGTGTTCCAGGACGACGCCCTTGGGGCGGCCGGTGGAGCCGGAGGTGTAGATGACGTAGGCGGGGGTGCGCTCGGTGAGCGGCGCGGTCCGGTCGGCGTCGGTGGGGTTCGTACCGGGCAGTCCGGCGAGGGCGGTGCGGGTGGCCGGGTCGTCGAGGACGATCACGGCCGGCGTGCCGGGGCCGGCCGGCAGGGCGTCCCGGGCGGCACCGGTGGTGACCAGCAGGGCGGGGCGGGCGTCCTGGAGCATGTGGGTGATGCGGTCGGCCGGGTAGGCGCCGTCCACCGGCAGGTAGGCGGCCCCCGACTTCAGGGCGGCGAGCACGGCGACGACCATGTCCACGGACCGCGGCACGGTCAGCGCGACGAGCCGCTCCGGGCCGGCGCCGTGCCGGATCAGCAGCCGGGCCAGGCGGTTGGCCCGCTCGTTGAGCTCCGCGTAGGTGACGGTCTCGGTCCCGTGGACGACGGCGGGGGCGTCCGGGGTGCGGGCGGCCTGTGCCTCGATCATCTGCGGCGCCGTCGGTTCGCCGCGCTCGTGCGTCTCCACTGTCTCCACCTCTCCGATCGGCCGATCCGGGTCGGCCGCGACTGTTGTGAGCAGCCGGATGAAGCGGGCTGCGAGCGCTTCGACCGTCGAGCGGTCGAACAGGTCCTTGGCGTAGGCGAAGGTGCCTGTGATTCCTGCGGGGTCGTTGTTCTGGCCTGCGCTGTGTTCGGTCGCGCGCAGGGACAGGTCGAACTTGGCCTTGCCCGGGCCCTCGGCGGACGGCGCGTCGGGGCCGGTCACGCTGCGCAGGCCCGCGAGCCCGGCCGCGGTGCCGCGGCCGAAGTTGTCGAGCACGAGCATCACCTGGAACAGCGGGTGCCGGGCCAGGGAGCGCCGGACGCCGAGCGCGTCGACCAGCCGCTCGAAGGGCACGTCCTGGTGGGCGTAGGCCGCCAGGTCCGTCTCCCGGACCCGGTCGAGGAGTTCGCGGAAGGTCGGGTCGCCGTCGGTGCGGGTGCGCAGCACCAGCGTGTTGACGAAGAAGCCGACGAGGTCCTCCGCGGCGGCGTCGCCGCGCCCGGCGACGGGCGTGCCGATGGGGATGTCGGTGCCTGCGCCGCTGTGGGTGAGCAGGGCCGCGAGGGCGGCCTGGAGCACCATGAACAGGGTGGTCCGGCCGGAGCGGGCCAGCTCCAGCAGCCGTCCGTGGAGTTCGGCGTCCACGGTGAAGGGGACGAGGCCGCCGTCGTGGCTGCTCTCCTCGGGGCGGGGCCGGTCCGTGGGGAGCGGCAGTTCCCCGGGGAGCCCGGCGAGTTCCTGCTTCCAGTGGGCGAGCTGGCGGGAGATCTCGCTGGCGGGGTTGTTCTCGGCGCCGAGCAGTTCCCGCTGCCACAGCGCGTAGTCGGCGTACTGCACGGGCAGCGGCGCCCAGGCCGGGGCCTCGCCCGCGAGGCGGGCGGTGTAGGCCTCGCCGAGGTCGCGCACGAGCGGCCGCATCGACCAGGCGTCGCCCGCGATGTGGTGCAGAGTGAGAACCAGGACGTGGTCGTCGGGGCCGGCGGCGAGCAGGGTGGCGCGCAGCGGCAGGTCCGTGTCGAGGCGGAAGCCCTCGGCGCGGGCGGCGGCGACGGCGGCGTCGATGCCGGACTCCTCGACGTCCACCACGCGCAGGACGGGCCGGGCCTCGGCGGGGCCGAGGACGACCTGCCGGGGCTGTGCGTCGGTGGCGCGGAAGACGGTGCGCAGGCTCTCGTGCCGGGCCACGACGTCGGCCAGCGCGGCCCGCAGCGCGTCCCGGTCCAGGGCGCCGCGCAGGCGGGCGACCAGCGGCAGGTGGTACTGCGGTCCGGACTCGCCCAGCTGGTCCAGCACCCACAGCCGGCGCTGGGCGAAGGACAGCGGCAGGACCTCCGGCCGTTCGCGCCGGGTGAGCGGCGTACGGACGCGGCGGGCGGCGTCGGCGTCGTCCAGGTGCCGGGCGAGCCCGGCGACGGTCGGTGCCTCGAACAGCGCCCGGATGGGGAGTTCGGCGCCGAGCGCGGTGCGGATGCGGGAGACCAGGCGGGTGGCGAGGAGGGAGTGGCCGCCGAGGTCGAAGAAGCTGTCGTCGATGCCGACGCGTTCGATTCCGAGGATCTCGGCGAAGAGGCCGCAGAGGATCTCCTCGCGGGGGTCGCGCGGTTCCCGGCTCGGCCGGGCGGCCGCGGCGGGTGCGGGCAGGGCCTTGCGGTCGGTCTTGCCGTTCGGCGTCAGCGGGATCGCGTCCAGGGCCATGACGACGGACGGCACCATATAGGCGGGCAGCGTCCCGGCGAGGGCCCGGCGCACCGCGTCCGTGTCGTCCGTGCCGACGACGTAGCCGACGAGCTGCGGCTGTCCGCCCGGCCCGGGCACGAGTGCCGCGACGGCGGCCGTGACCTGCGGCTGGGCGCGCAACCGGGCCTCGATCTCACCAAGTTCGATGCGGTAGCCGCGCAGCTTGACCTGGTCGTCGGCCCGGCCGACGAACTCCAGCACACCCTCCGGCGACCACTTCACGAGGTCGCCGGTGCGGTACATGCGGGTCCCCGCCGGGCCGTACGGGTCGGCGACGAACCGCTCGGCGGTGAGGGCCGGGCGGCGCAGATAGCCCTGCGCCAGACCGTCACCCGCGATGTACAGCTCCCCGGGGACGCCGGGCGGGACGAGGCCGAGACGGGCGTCGAGGACATGGACCCGGGTGTTGGCGATCGGGCCGCCGATCGTCACCGGGCCGTCCGTGACGGGTGCGCTGGTGGACCAGATCGTGGTCTCCGTCGGCCCGTACATGTTCAGCACCGATGCGGCACGGGCCGCGAGGTCCCCGGCCAGTGCGGCGTCCAGTGCCTCGCCGCCGACCAGCACCCGCAGACCGTCCACGGCCTCCGGCGCCGACTCCAGCAGCGCCCGCCACAGGCTCGGCGTGGCCTGCATGACCGAGGCACGCTCCTCGCGCAGGGTGCGGGCGAGCTCGGCGGGGTCGCGCACGGTGTCGCGGTCGGCGAGCACGACGGTCGCGCCGGAGACCAGCGGGAGGAAGACCTCCAGCAGCGAGATGTCGAAGCCGAACGTCGTCACCGCCAGCCAGCGGTCGGCCGGCGTCAGGGCGGTGTGCTCGCGCATCGAGGACAGGAAGTTGGCCAG
>NZ_JBFAPH010000497.1:0-3288 GCF_040675635.1 Streptomyces sp. NPDC049577 | reverse complement strand
CCGGCGATCCGGGCCAGGCCGGTGGCGAGGTCGCGGGCCGGGCGGGCCGTGCCGCTGCCGATGTTGAGGACGGCGGGCAGCGGCCCGGGCGCCGTCACGGCGCGGACGACGGCGTCCGCGACGTCGCGGGCGTCGACGAAGTCCCGGTGGGCGGAGAGGTCCCCGGTGCGGATCCGGCCGTCCGGGCCGGCGCGCCGCAGCTCCTCGGCCAGCCGTCCGGCGAGGGACCCGGCGGGGGCGCCGGGGCCGACGGGGTTGAACACGCGCAGGACGACGGCGTCCAGTCCGGATCCGGTCACGGCGAGGGTGCCGGCGAGTTTGGCGGCCCCGTACAGGCCGACGGGCCGGGCGGGGCCGGTCTCGGTGAGGGGCCGTTCGCCGTCGGCGGGCCCGTACTCGGCGGCCGAGCCGAGGTGGACCAGGCGGGCGCCGGGGGCGGCCTCGCGCAGTGCCTCGCACAGCGCGGCCGGACCGCGGGCGTTGACGGCGGTGAGGGTGGTGGCGCTGCCGGCGACCGCGCCCGCGCAGTTGACGACGGCGTCGGGGGCTGCCTCGCGCAGCGCCGCGGCCAGGGCGGCCGGGTCGGCGGTGGCGAGGTCGACGGCCGGGCCGGCGCCCGGCCGGCGGCCGGCGTCGAGCACCCGCGCGCCGGGAAGGGCGCGCAGACACGCGACGGCGTGGCCGCCGAGGAAGCCGGTGGCGCCCAGCAGGAGGATGCGCATGCGGGCCGGTCACGCTCCCTTGATGAGCAGATCGCGGTGGACGGGGAACTCGGCGTTGGCCCGGTCGTAGTCGTCGGGGCGGCCGATGTCGAGCCAGTAGCCGTCGAACTCGTAGGCGTGGGGCGGGGTGTCGTCGCGGAGCATGTCGAGGACCAGCTCGTCGAAGCCGAGCGGCAGTCCGGGAGTGTAGCGGGCCAGGGCGCCGCGGGTGACGCCGTAGACGCCCATGGAGACCCGGTAGTCCATGCTGGGCTTCTCGGCGAAGCCGACGACCCGGCCGGAATCGGTGGTCAGCACGCCGAAGTCGATCCGCACCTTGCGCACATAGGTGGCGATGGTCAGCGGGGCGGCGGAGGCGATGTGCTCGCGCAGTACGGCGCCGAAGTCGAGGTCGGTGAGGATGTCGCCGTTCATGACGAGGAAGTGCTCGGGGAGCCGGTCGAGCATGGTGAGCAGCGGGCCCATCGTGCCCAGCGGGCTCTCCTCGGAGGTGTAGTCGACCTTGATGCCCCATTGGGAGCCGTCGCCGACGTAGGCGCGGATGATATGGCCGAGGTGGCCGATGGCCAGGGTGCAGCTGGTGAATCCGGCGCCGGCGAGCTGGCGCATGACGATCTCGAGGATGGCGTGCTGGTCGCCGATGGGCACCAGGGGTTTGGGCAGCGCGGTGGTGTACGGCCGCAGCCGCACGCCCTTGCCTCCGGCCAGGATGACTGCGTGCATGGTGCCGTCCTCTCTGCGTGGGTTCGGGGGATCGCGTGGGGACCGGTGCGGCGTCAGACGTTGTAGATGCCGGTCTTGTAGCGGGCGAGGTTCGCCGGGTCGCGGAAGAAGTCGACGGTGTGGCCCAGCCCCTCCTGGAGGGTGTGGGCGGGGGCCCAGCCGGTGGCGGCACGCAGCCGGCCGGCGTCGCAGACCAGCCGCATGACCTCGGAGTTGGCCGGCCGGACGCGCTCGGCGTCGGAGCGGATCTCCAGGTCGGCGTCCATGAGCTTGCCGATGAGGGCGACGAGGTCGCCGACGGAGATCTCCTCGCCGGTGCCGGAGTTGAAGGTGCGGCCGACGACCTGGTCGGCGGGTGCGGTGCCGACGGCGAGGAAGGCGGCCACGGTGTCCTTGACGTAGCTGAAGTCCCGGGTGGGCCGCAGATCGCCGAGGGTGATGGTCCGCTGCCCGGCGGCGACCTGGCCGATGACGGTGGGGATGACGGCACGCATGGACTGGCGGGGGCCGAAGGTGTTGAAGGGGCGCAGCGTGACCACGGGGAGCCCGAAGCTGGCGTGGTAGCTGTCGGCCAGCCGGTCGCCGCCGGCCTTGGACGCGGCATAGGGGGACTGGGTGTTGATGGGGTGGTCCTCGGTGATGGGCACCGTCTGCGCCGTGCCGTAGGTCTCGCTCGTGGAGGTGTGGACCAGCCGGGGGATGCCCAGGTGCCGTACGGCCTCCAGCACGTTGAGGGTGCCGGTGACATTGGTCTCGACGTAGCTGTGGGGGGCCCGGTAGGAGTACGGGATGGCGATCAGCGCGGCCAGGTGGTAGACGGTCTCGGCGCCGGTGACCAGGCCCTGGACGGAGCCGGGGTCGCGGACGTCGCCGAGGACGACCTCGACCCGGTCCATCACCTCGGCGGGCAGCGTCTCCAGCCAGCCGAAGGACGAGAAGGAGTTGTACTGGACCATGGCGCGGACCCGGTGGCCCTCGGCGACGAGCGCCTCGACCAGGTGCGAGCCGATGAAGCCCTCCGCGCCGGTGACGGCGGCGAGTGCGGGTGCGGGTGCGGGCATGCGAGGTCTCCTTGTGTGCGTGAGGTACGTGGTGCGTGTGACGACGGTGTCGTCGTGACGGGGCGTGCGGTCAGCGGTGCGTGGTGACGCGGCCGAGCAGGGCGGCGGCGACGGCCAGCAGCACCACCGCCGCGCCAGTACAGATGACGAGCTGGTCGGTGGTCGGCGCGGCCGTGGGCGCGGCGAGCGCGGCGGTCTCGGCACCGGCGGCGGCGAGGCACAGCAGCGCGGGGGTCCAGGCGACTCCGTACGCCTGGAGCAGCAGCCCGGTCCACAGCACCGTGCCGAGGGCGAGGAGGGCCAGGACGGCGGGGGCGGTGGGGTCCGGGCCGCCGGGCCACAGGAGTTCGGTGGCCAGGGTGAGCACGGTGAGGGCGGCGAGGTAGCCGGTGACGCACAGGGCGAGCACCCGGGCCGCGCGCAGCAGCATGCCGGCGCGGGTGGTCGCGCGCCGCAGCGAGGCCAGCGCCAGGCCCCGGCAGCGGTAGAGCAGCCATTCGGCGGCGCCCATGCTCAGGGTGAGCGCGATGACGGCCGGGCCGGCGGCGGCCGCGCCGCTCTCGTGCCGCAGTACCCCGCCCAGTGCGGCGATGGTGGTCAGTACGCCGCAGCCGAGGCCGAACAGGCCGTAGGGGAGGGAGGCGGCCGGCGAGAGCGGCGGCGCATCCGGTGCGGGCTCGGTCCGGCGGGCGCGAAGGATCTCGTGGACCGCCGCGCCGAGTGCCCCGGCGGCGGTCGCGAGGAGCAGGGCCGGTCCCACGGCGGCCGGCGGCCGGGCGGCG
>NZ_JBFAPH010000496.1:0-3295 GCF_040675635.1 Streptomyces sp. NPDC049577 | reverse complement strand
GGCGGCCGGCGAGCTGACCCGCGCCGAGGTCGCCGCGGCGCTCGAACTCTCCCCGCAGCACACGGCCGTGCGCGTCCAGCGCGTCAAGGAGCAGCTGGACACCGCGCGCGGCGTCGTACGGGCGCTCGCCACCACGCCGCGCTGCCGCGAGCTGGTGGAGCTGATCGCCCCCTGGGACGGCGTGCCGTCCGCGCTGTGGCGCAAGCGGATCGCCCGGCACGCGCGCACGTGCGCGCCCTGCGGCGGCTCCTGGTCGGCGCTGGTGCCGGCGGAGGGGCTGCTGGTCGGCTTCGGCCTGGTGCCGGTGGGCGGTGCGCTGCTCGGCTGGTGGCGCAGTGGCGCGGCGCTCCAGACCCAGCCGATGGCCGCCGTGTCCGCGGCGCACGCTCCGTCGGCCCACTCCCCCTCGCACTCCGGTTCCGGTTCCGCCTCTGCCGGGCGCCCGAGGAGCCACCGCTCCGGCAACGGCCACCGGGCCGGCGGACGGGGCCGGCGCGCGGCGGACGGCCGGTCGCGCACGGCCCGCCGGGCCGCCGTCGGGGCGGGCGTGCTCGCCGTGCTGGCGGGCGGCACCCTGGGCGGCCTCCAGCTGTTCGGCCCGGACGACCGCGGCACCACCGTGAGCACCGAGGCCGGCCCCGCGCAGGACCGAATAGGCAGCCTCGGCGCGCCCGGTGCCGCCCCCCTGGGCGCCACGCCGTCGAACTCCGCCTCGCCTTCCGCCTCCGCGTCCCCCTCCGCCTCCGCGAGCCCCTCGCCGAGCAGCCCCGCTCCCAGGCCGAGCGCCACCGCCGAGCGCACCACCCCGGCCCCCCAGCGCACCGCCGGCACCGGCCGCTCCACGCAGCGCGCGCCCCAGCCGCCCGTCAACCCCGGTGGCGGCCTGGCCGAGCAGGTCACCGCCCTGGTCAACGCCGAGCGCGCCAAGGTGGGTTGCTCCCCGGTGACCCAGAACTCGCAGCTCGCCACCGCGGCCCAGCGGCACTCCGACGACATGGCGGCCCGCAACTTCTTCAACCACACCAACCCCGACGGTGCCGGCCCGGGCGAGCGCATCACCGCCGCGGGCTACAACTGGAGCACCTACGGCGAGAACATCGCCTACGGCCAGCAGGACGCGGCCGCCGTCATGGACGCCTGGATGCACAGCGACGGCCACCGCAAGAACATCCTCAACTGCTCCTTCAAGGAGATCGGCATCGGCGTCAACCACGCGCCGGGCGGCCCGCGCTGGACCCAGGTGTTCGGCGCCCGATGAACCCCGTGCCGGGACGGTGGACCCCTTGCCGCCGTCCCGGCGCGCGGACCACGTCCGCAGCACGGAAGACAGCACGCAGACCCGCCGGTCCGCAACCCCGACCATCGTCAGGGGTGCGGCCCCGTCCTTCGGGACGGGTGCGGACGGGCGGTCGTCCGTAGCGTCCCCGGCATGGGAAGCACAACACGATCAACCGGACACCCCCTCCAGGACCGGGCCCGGCCGTTGCCGGCCGCCGGCGTGCTCGCCGTGGCGGGCGGAACGCTCGCCTGGGCCGCTCCCGCCGGACCGGACGCCCGGGGCGCGACCGAGGTCACCGCGGGGGCTTCCGCCTCGCTGTACCGGTCGGTGGCCGGTGCGGCGGCCGACGCCCCGGGCTGGGCCGGTTCGGCGCTCGCCGCGGCCACCGAGGGAACGCTCGTCGTGCTGGGCCTGCTGCTGGTGTGGGTGGGGTGGACCGCCCTACGCCGCCGGGACGCGGGCGCGCTCGCCGGCGTGCTGCTGACCGGGGCCGCCACCGTGGCCGCCTACGCCGTCAGCGAGGTCCTCAAGACGGCGGTCGGCGAGGAGCGGCCCTGCCGCGCCCTGGCCGGCGTGACGACCGTCGATCCGTGCCCGGCCCCGGGCGACTGGTCCTTCCCCAGCAACCACTCCACCCTCGCGGCCGCCCTCGCCGTGGGCCTCGCCGTGGCGCGGCCTCGCCTGACGGCCGTCACCCTGCCCCTGGGCGTGGCCGCGGCGGCGCTGCGGGTCGCCGTGGGCGCGCACTACCCGCACGACGTCCTCGCCGGCGCGGTGCTGGGCGCCGCCGTGGCCGCCGCGTTCCTGCTGGCGCTGTGGCCGTTCGCCGGGCGGCTGCTGTCAGGGTTCGTCCGGCCGCGCCGGGGCGGTCACGCCCGCCTCGTGGGCCACGACGGCGGCGGCAGCCCGGTTGTCCACGCCCAGCCGCGCCAGGATCGAGCTGACGTGGGCCTTCACGGTGCCTTCCACGACGCGCAGGCGGCGGGCGATCTGCCCGTTGGACAGCCCGGCCCCCAGATGGGCCAGCACCTCCCGCTCGCGGGCGGTCAGGGCCGCGACCCGTTCCCGGGCGGCGGCACGCCGTCCGGCCCCGTCCCCCGCACCGGTCGCGGCGAGATGGGCGACCACCCGCGCGGCGACCGCGGGCGATAGATAGGCGGCGCCCCCGGCCACCGCCCGTACGCCCGCGACGAGTTCCTCCGGCGGCCCGGACTTCACCAGGAACCCGGCGGCGCCGCCGGACAGGGCGCGCAGGATGTAGTCGTCCTCGCCGAAGGTCGTCAGCATCACGACCCCGGTGGCCGGCGCCGCGCGGCGCAGGCTCTCCAGTGCCTCGATGCCGCCCACGCGCGGCATCCGGACGTCGAGCACGGCCACGTCGGGGCGGTGCCGGAGCGCCAGCTCCACCGCCTCGCGGCCGTCCGCCGCCTCCGCGACCACGTCAAGGTCCCCGGCGGTGTGCAGCACGGCCCGCACGCCGTGACGGATCATCGGCTCGTCATCGGCGACGAGGACCCTGATGGTCACGGGCTCATCCCTTCAGCACGGTGAAGCCGGTCAGCCGGCCGTCGCGGAAGCAGAGCCGGTAGGCGTGGCCCGAGGCGGAGACGAAACGGTCCGCCGTCACCGCGTAGTACAGGCACTCGGCCCCTCGTTCGGCCGGCTCGGCCATCCGCGGCCGGTAGGGCAGCTGACGATCCGGCAGCAAGGGCTCCACTTCGCGGCGATTCTGCCCCACGTACAGGGAGGCGTAGACGGCGGGGTCGAGGACCGCGTGGGAGAGGGTCAGCGAGCTCCACAGCACAAGGGCGCCGCTGAGCGCGGCCAGCGTCAGCAGGGGGACGGCGATCGCGGCGGCCAGCGTCCGTTTGGCCCTGCGGCGCGCCCGCCGGTGCTCCGGCGGCAGCGGTTCCGCCGCCGGGGCGGGCGCGGGGCCCGGTGCCGGCCTCCGGGCCGGGACGTGCGGCAGCCGCGCGGTGACGAGGAACCCGCCCGCGCGCGGGCCGTGCCGGAGCG
>NZ_JBFAPH010000495.1:0-3331 GCF_040675635.1 Streptomyces sp. NPDC049577 | reverse complement strand
GCTCGGTTGACAGCTCCCCGGGGCCTATCGCGGCCTCCCACGTCCTTCATCGGTTCCTGGTGCCAAGGCATCCACCGTGCGCCCTTAAAAACTTACGCCCGGGTGACGACCGCCGCCGCGGGAGTGGGACACTGATGCCATGCCCGTGCTCGACCCGAACCCCCAGAACGGCCAGAAGGCCCTGCTGACCATCCTCGGCGTGATGCTCGCGATCACCGCCGTCATCGCCGTGATCGCCACCGTCGCCTCACCCTGAGCCGTCCCCGGCCGCCGTCCCGGGCGAGGGTGGGGTTGTCCCCACCGTCCCCTAGGGGGCTGGGCTCAGGGAAGACTGGGTGGGTTTCCGGATGGGAGACCGACGCCCGGCTCCGTAGGTTCGTAGTGCACCGCAAAGCGGTGCCCAGACGAACCCCTCGGAGGTGATCCCCATGCCCGCCGGCCGGCACGGAGACGTACAGACCAGGCTGCGGTGGTGGGCCCTGGCCCTGCCCCTCGTGGCGTTCGCGGCCCTCTTCTCACTCATGTCCGGCCCCGCCTCGGCCGCGAGCGGCACCCCGCACGGCGGCAGTTCGCTCGCGCGGATCATCCAGGTCGTCCAGCACTCGGTGCTGCACCACGGGCAGTGAGCCCCGGCGCGGCGCGCCGCCACCCTCCGGGGGCAAGCCCGTCAACACCCCGCGCCTCGTCGGCCGATTCGTGCGAAGCTTGACGTCATGAGCTCCGAACCGACCCGAAGGATCATCCTCCTCCGGCACGCCAAGGCCGACTGGCCCGACGTGGACGACCACGAACGCCCGCTCGCGGAGCGCGGCCGCAAGGACGCCCCGGCCGCCGGCCGCTGGCTCGCCGGTTCCGGCGTCACCCCCGAACTGGCCCTGTGCTCGACCTCCGTCCGCACGCGCGAGACCTGGAAGCTCGCGGTCGGCGAGCTGCCGCAGCGCCCCCGCACGGTCTACGACGAGCGGATCTACGAAGCGTCCCTCGGCGAACTCATCGCGGTGCTCAACGAGGTCACCGACGATGTGGCGGACGTGCTGCTCGTGGGGCACAACCCCGGCGTCCACGCCCTGGCCGACGCCCTCGCCGGCGAGGCCGAGGGCGATCTCCTGGCCCGGATGAACCGCTCCGGCTTCCCCACCTCCGCCGTCGCGGTGCTCACCTTCACCGGTTCCTGGAAGTCCGTCGAGCACGGCGTGGCCCGGCTGGTCGCCTTCTGGGCGCCGCACGCCTGACGCCGCCCGGCGGTCACTCGTGGGTGTTGGCCGCCTCGACCTCTTCGCGGGTCACGCCCAGCAGATAGAGGACGGTGTCCAGGAAGGGGACGTTCACGGCGGTGTGCGCCGCCTCGCGCACCACGGGCTTGGCGTTGAAGGCCACGCCCAGACCGGCCGCGTTGAGCATGTCCAGGTCGTTCGCGCCGTCGCCGATCGCCACCGTCTGGGACAGCGGGACGCCCGCCTCCGCCGCGAACCGGCGCAGCAGGCGGGCCTTGCCCGCCCGGTCCACTATCTCCCCGGTGACCCGGCCGGTCAGCCGGCCGTCCACGATCTCCAGCGTGTTGGCCGAGGCGAAGTCCAGCCCCAGCCGCTCCCGCAGATCGTCCGTGACCTGGGTGAAGCCGCCGGAGACCACACCCACCTGGAAGCCGAGCCGCTTCAGCGTCTTGATCAGCGTCCGGGCGCCCGGGGTGAGCCGCACCTCCGCGCGCACCTTGTCCACCACGGACTCGTCCAGCCCGGCCAGCAGCGCCACCCGCGCGTGCAGCGACTGCTCGAAGTCCAGCTCGCCGCGCATCGCCCGCGCGGTCACCTCGGCCACCTCGGCCTCGCAGCCCGCGTGCGCCGCGAACAGCTCGATGACCTCGTCCTGGATCAGCGTCGAGTCCACGTCCATCACGACCAGCCGCTGCGCCCGCCGCTGCAACCCCGCCGCCACGACCGCCACGTCCACGCCGAGCGCCACCGACTCGGTGACCAGCGCGGTCCGCAGCACCTCGGTCCCGGTGCCGGACACCGCGAACTCCACCGCCGTCACCGGGTACTTGGCCAGCCGGAAGATACGGTCGATGTTGCCGCCGGTGCCGGTGATGCGCGCCGCGATCGCGGCCGTCGCCTCGGCGGTCAGCGGGTGCCCCAGCACGGTGACGTGCGAACGCCCCGTACCGCGTGGCCGGTTGTCCCCCCGTCCCGAGATGATCTCGGTGGTCAGCCGCATCGACTCCGCCCAGCTGTGCACGGTCGCCCGCAGCTCCCCCTCCGCCCCGGCCCCGCCCGCCGGGGCGGTGACCAGCGCGCACAGGGTGATCCTGCCCCGGGTGACGACCTGCTCGATGTCTATGACGTCGACGGCGTACGCGGCGAGCGTGTCGAAGAGCCCGGCGGTGATACCGGGCCGGTCCTTCCCGAAGATCTTCACGAGAAGGGTGGGGGTGTTGTCGCTCATGGTGCTCTCTACCGTATCCCGTGCCCGTAACGAGGGCGCGAGCGGTAGGCATACGGCGGGCGAAGCCCCCGGTCACGGCAGGCGCGGCGGCGGTCCTGGTGGCGGTGTCGGCGGGAACTTCCGCCTGGGCGGAGCCGGTGGCGGCGGGGGCGCGGCCGTCTCGGTCGGCGCGCTGAAGCGCCCGTCGTCGGCCGGCGGCCGCAAGTAGGGGTTCGTCTCCTCGCGAGAGGCCCGGTACCCAGGCGACGGCCGGTACGGACCCTGTTCCGGATACCTGCGCGGAGCGCGCCGCGCCACCCCCGCCGCACACGCGAGCACAGCGCCGCAGACCCCCGCCCCGAAGCCCCACAGCGCCCCCAGCCCCAGCGCCGCCGGCACATTCCCCCGCAGGTCCAGGGCCGCCCCGACCGCGTCGACGCCCAGCACCGACAGGCTCGCGTCCGCCTTCACCCGCGTCGCGAGCACCAGCAGCGGCAGCCCCACGGCGGTGACCGCGCCCAGGGACAGCCCGCACCGCAGCGCGAACCCCCCGGGCCCGCCCGGGCCGCGCGGCGTACGCGCGGCGGCCAGCACCCCGGCCGTGAGCATCAGCAGGGCGCTGCCGACGGCCAGCAGCCACACCAGCGGTTCGTACCCCGCGAGCCGGCCCAGCGTCACCGCCTCGTCGGCCCGCATGTCCAGCAAGCGGTTCAGCGGATCCGGCAGCACGGTCAGCAGCGAGCCGCCGGCCGTGCCCCGCCAGGGCACGAACAGCCCCAGCGGCACCCCGAGCCACACCCCGTTCGGCGCGCCCAGCAGCGCGCCGCCGAGCACGCGTCCGGGGTGGGCGTCACCGAAGGCCGCGACCACCGCGGCCGCCAGGCCCGCCCCGACGGCGAGCACGAGGACC
>NZ_JBFAPH010000494.1:0-3338 GCF_040675635.1 Streptomyces sp. NPDC049577 | reverse complement strand
CGGCCGAGGCCGGTGCCGGGCCCGGCGGCGACGCCCCGCCCGGCATGGGCCCGGTGCACGGCGAGGGCACCCCGCCCGCGTCCGCGGCGCGGGCTTCGTCCGGAGCGGCCGCTTCGACCGGGGCACCGGGGCCGATCGCCGGTGGCTCTGACGGGCCGCCGGCCCCGCCCGGCGGGCCGGGCCCGGCCGGGGTGGCGGCGGATGCGGGAGGTGCGGCCGAGGCCGGTGCCCGGCTGGGCGCGGGTCCGCCGTCCGGCGCCGGCGGCTCGTCCGGTGCCGAGGTGCTTGCGCGGCGGGGGGCCGCGTTGCGGGCCGAGCGCGCCGCGCGCAATGCCACCCCCGGCAAGCTTCTGCTGCGCCGCATCGCACAGATCTTCGTGCCGCTCATCCCCGCGCTCATCGGCTGCGGCATCGTCGCCGGGCTCGCCGGGCTGCTGGCCAGCCTTCACCTGCTGCCGTCGCTCGTGCCCGCGCTCAACGCCGTCGCGTCGGCCTTCATGTCGCTCATCGCCGTCTTCGTCGGCTACCAGACCGCACGCGAGTTCGGCGGCACGCCGGTGCTGGGCGGGGCGGTCGCGGCGATCGTCGTCTACCCGGGCGTCACCCGGGTGCACGCCTTCGGCATCGAGCTCGCGCCCGGCCAGGGCGGCGTCCTCGGCGCGCTGGCCGCCGCGCTGCTGGCGGTGTGGGTGGAGAAGCGGTGCCGGCGCGTGGTTCCCGAGGCGCTGGACGTCCTGCTGACGCCGGCTCTGGCCGTGCTGCTGCCCGGGCTCGTCACCCTGTACGGGCTGATGTTCGTCGCGGGCGAAATCTCCACGGCCGTCGGCCACTTCGCGGACCGTCTGATGGCGACCGGAGGCGCCGCCGCGGGCTTCGTCCTGGGCGGGCTCTTCCTGCCGCTGGTGATGCTCGGCCTGCATCAGGCGCTGATCCCCGTCCACGCGACGCTCATCGCCCAGCAGGGGCACACCGTCCTGCTGCCGCTCCTCGCCATGGCCGGCGCGGGCCAGGTCGGCGCGGCCCTCGCCGTCCTCGTGCGCCTCTCCCGCGACCCGTCCGTCCGGCGCACCGTGCGCTCCGCCCTCCCGGCCGGCCTGCTGGGCATCGGCGAACCGCTCATCTACGGGGTCTCCCTGCCGCTGGGCCGCCCCTTCGTCACCGCCTGCGTCGGCGGCGCGCTCGGCGGCGGCTTCCTCGGGCTGCTGGGCCAGCTGGGCGACCCGGTCGGCGCCACCGCCATCGGCCCCTCCGGCTGGGCCCTGTTCCCCCTGCTCACGGGCCACCACGGCCTCGCCCGTGCCGCAGCCGTCTACGGCGCGGGGCTGCTGGTCGGTTACGCGGCGGGGTTCGTGGTGACGTACGCGTTCGGATTCGGGCGGGGCTCCGGAGAGGGGAGCGTCACGCCCGTTCGTCCGCCAGCTCCGCCACCCCCGTGATGCGGTGCAGGGCGTACGTGCGGACCTCCTCCGCCGTGTGGTCGTAGGCCGTCACGAAGCCGCCCTCCACACGGACCGGCGCGATGACGCGCTGGCTCGCCGCGCCCTCCGCGCTGACGTAGCCGATCCAGACGGCCGAGCCGGTCAGGACCGCGGCCTGCATCGTGGCCAGGGTCTCGGCGGAGGTCGTGCGGGGCAGGGTGCCGTCGGAGGGGGCCTGGGCGGCGGCCGGTTTGCGCTCGGCGGTGGACGCGCGGTCGCCGGCGCGGACGGCGCGGACCGCCGCGCCGAGGAGCGTGGAGTCCGGGACCGGCGGGCCCTCGGGGACGGGGGCGGGGGCCGTGCGCGGCGGGGTGCGGCGGGCGTCGGCGCGGGTGACGACGACATCGCCCTCGGCGGACTCGGCGGCCGGCGCGTAGCCCATCGCGCGCAGCCCCTCCAGCAGCGCGTCCGGCGCGGCCTGGGCGGCCACGACCGTCGGCGCGAGGCGGCGCAGCCGCAGCGGCGCCGAGCGGCGGTCGGCGAGGATCTCGGCCAGCAGCGCCTCGTCGTCGCAGCGCACGTACGAGGAGGCCGCGCCGACCCGCAGCCGGCCGTGGCGGCGGGCCACGTCGTCGATCAGATAGGCCAGCGGCTGCGGCACGGGCGTGCGGGAGTGCTCGGCGAGGAACGCCCGCAGGTCCGCCGCCGTGCGCCCCGCGTCCAGGGCGCGGCGCACGGACTCGGGGGTGAAGCGGTAGACCGTCGCACCGCCCTTGGACTCGACGTCCGCCAGCACGCCCAGCGTCTGGGCGAGCGGCCGGCGCAGCGGGCCGGGGGCGACGGCCGTCAGGTCGGCCTGGAGCAGGACGTGGTCCAGCGGCTCGGGCAGCAGCGGTGCGAGCGCCACGGCGGCCCCGGCCGGGGTGCCGGCGAGCAGGGCGCGGCCGTGCGCGGAGAGGGCGCCGCGGCTGGTGACGCCCAGCATCTCCGCCTCGGTCAGCGTCCACAGCGCGAGCCGCGCGCGCAGATCGTCGGTGGCCGTGCGCGGCGGGCGCTCCCACTGCAACCGGGCCAGCAGCGTGTCGGCGGAGACGGAAGCGCCCTCCGGCAGCCCGGCCAGCAGGGTGAGCACCCGGTGGCGCACCTCGGGCGCCGGCGCCCGGTCCAGGTCGGGGCCGAGGGCGGCGAGCGTACGGCCCTTGACGTCCTTCTCCCCGACCAGCCCCGGCGTGCGCGTGGCCGCGAGCCACGCGGCGGCCAGGCGCGCCCAGCGCTGTTCGGCGGGCAGCGGCAGCCACTCGTCGTAGTCGGGGGTCGGGGCGTAGCGCTCGTCGACGTCGCCGTCGGAGGCGAGCAGCCCGGCCGCGAACGCGAGTTCGATCCAGAAGGCGGCGGCCTGCTCGGTCGCGTCCAGGGCGGCCGCGGTGCGCTTGAGGTCCCGTACGCCCAGGCCGCCGGCGCGCAGCACCAGCGGGCCGGACGTCTCCCACAGGGCCAGCAGCTCCTCGACGGTCGTCAGCGCGGTGAACGCCTGGCCCGCCGCGGTCGCGTCCACCGTCACGGGCGGGTGCTCGGTGACAGGGATGAGCGCGGGCGGCTCCGGCTCGGGCGCCCGGTGCGCGCGCCCGGCGCGCAGGTGCAGCGCCGCCTCGCGGGGCAGCGCGACGCTGCCGGGGGCGAGGGGCAGCAGCAGGCCGCGGTCGAGCAGCCAGCGCAGATGCGGGGCGGGCTCGGCGGTGACCGTGCCGTACGGCGGGCCCCACATCAGCTTGCCGAGCACGGCCGTCGCCTCGGCCGGCGCGCCCTCCAGCAGCGCGGCCATGCGCGCGCGGTCCTCGAACAGGGCCGTCAGCGCGGCGACGGCCGTGACCGGGTCGTGCGTGCCGGGCAGCCCGGCGGCGGCGATGATCTCCTGTAGCC
>NZ_JBFAPH010000493.1:0-3369 GCF_040675635.1 Streptomyces sp. NPDC049577 | reverse complement strand
TCCCTACCGCAGCCGGCTGGCGGACGTCGGCCTGCTGGTCGCGGCGTCATCCCTGGTCACCGTCGCCTCACCCTTCATGCTGCGTGAGGTCCTCGCGCCGGGCGACTGGAGCTACACGCCCGCGTACTTCCACGACAACGCCCCGGAGCACAGGACGTTCTCCGTCGAGCGCATCGTCTACGCGACGATGAAGGACGTCGACGTCTCTCTCCTGCGCCTCTCGGCGACCTATGGCGAGCTCGCCGCGCTGAACGTCACGCCGCGCACCCTCGCGACCGGCCGGCCCGCTTCGGGCACCGCCCTGTGGGCCGCTCACGCCCCGACCGACGGCGTCGAGGAGGATCAGCGGTTCCTGCGCCTGTCCACCTGTGCGGTGACGGGTACGGGCGTGGCCCTGCACGAGAACATGTGGCTGTGGAAGGACTCCACCCGGACCGACTGCCTCGGCATCAGCGGCGGTTCCTCCGGAGGCGCCGTCACCACCGCCGCCGATCCGAGCCGGCTCGTCGGCATGCTCAACACCATCGACACCCCCGGCTACCTCGGCTGCGGCCTCGGCCGGCCCTGTGAGGGCAGTGCCGAGGGTCTGGTCATGCGTGCCGACAACACCGCCTACGTCACCCCGGTCGACGCGGTCGGCTCCTGCCTGGAGCCCGCCGGGCTGAACCTGCGCAAGAAGGGCTGCCGTCTGGACCCGGGCGGAAAGGTGACCGTCACCGCCTCCGGGCAGCAGACCCGCAGCCGGACCCCGGAGGGCCCGGCCCGCTGGGACGTCCACATGGCGCGGCCCGCCTCCGGGTCGTATGCCTACGTGGCCGTCAAGACCGGCCCCTTCGGCGCCGTCGACTGCACCAGGCCCGAGGGCTACGGCACGCCCCGCCGGCTGACCGCGGCCGGCCTGGACCACACCGCCGCCCTGCCCGCGAGGGACAACCTGTACGTGCTGTGCGCGGCCGGCGGCCCGGACGCCACCCTCAAGGGCGCCGCGTGGACGAAGTCCCTCGCGCACCCCGCGTACGCCTACGCCCGCGTGGACGACACCCCGCCGACGGTGGCCCCCAAGGCCGACATCCGCCTCTTCGGCAGCGGCCCGGACGCCGTGTACTGGGTGCAGCCCGTGTACCGGCCCTGGGAGATCAGCGAGTACCGGGTCAAGTACGGTCCGAAGGCGACCACCGACTGCGCCGACCGGGCGGGATACGGCATCTACCGGAACATCCCCGCGTCCCTGCGCGCGGCCGATGGCCCGTGGACGTACTGCGCGATCGGCCTCGACGGGGCCGGCAACCCGACCCCGCCGGCCGCCTTCGCCGTGACGGAGCCGGCATCCCACTAGTGCCCGCGGCCGCGCGCTCCTGTCCCCGGGAGCGCGCGGCCCGCACGGTCAGCGCGCGGAGCGCGACAGTGCCTCGCGCACGGCCTCCTCCGTACGGCCCACCACCGCCGAGCCGTCGTCCGCCGTGATGATGGGCCGCTGGATCAGCTTCGGATGCGCGGCCAGCGCCGCGACCCAGCGGTCGCGCGCCTCCGCCTCGCGCGGCCAGTCCTTGAGGCCGAGCTCCTTGCCCTCCGCCTCCTGCGTCCGCGTGATGTCCCACGGCTCGAGCCCGAGCCGGTCCAGCACCTCGCGGATCTCCTCCTCGCTCGGCACCTCGTCGAGGTAGCGGCGGACCGTGTAGCCGGCCCCCTCCGCGTCGAGCAGACTGATGGCGCTACGGCACTTCGAGCACGCGGGGTTGATCCAGATTTCCATGCCGGACACCGTATCGCGAACCCGGTTCCGGCCCGTGTGACCAGGGCCGATTGTCAGTGCCCGGCAGTAAAATGGGGGGGAGTTGAAAGAGGCGCACGACCGCGTCAGGAGGACGTCGATGGCCGTAGCCGCAACCCCCCTTCCGAATCTCCCGGGACTGGGGGATCTGCCCGAGATGCCCAGTTTCCCGACCTTGCCGAAGAAGCGTCTGCCCGCCGGCCGCCCGCGTGGCTGGTACGAGTCGTACCACCGCCGGCTGAAGGCCATGCGTCTGGCCATCGCCCTGATGAACTCCGGCGTCTACCGCCCCAAGGTGGCGACCAACCGCCGCATACGCACCGTCGCGGAGCAGATCGGGGAGCGCCCGCCCTCCGACGCCACCTGCACCATGGTGCGCTCCCTGATCCGCCGGGAGGGCGTGCGCTGACCGCCCGCGTCCCCGCCGTGCCCGGCGCGGCGGGGACCGGCGGCGCTCACGCACCCCGGGCGCAGTCCGCCAGATAGTCGTCGAGGGACCGCCGCGGCGACCAGCCGCACGCCCCTGCCCTGGCGGTGTCCAGAACCACCTCGTGGGCGAGCTGGTCGACCGCGTACCGCGTCAGCGCGGGCGGCCGGGAGCCCGGCAGCAGGCGGGCCACCGTCTCCGCCGCGCGGGCGGCCGCTTCGGCGACCGGGACCGGCAGGTGCCGGATCGTGGCGTCGACGCCGTGCGCGCACAGCACACGCCGGAGGGCCTCGTCGCGCCCGTACGGGGCCGCGTCGGCGATGTTGTACGCCCCGGAGGGCCAGCCGGCCGCGGCCAGACACGCGTCGGCGAGGTTCTCCACCGCTGTCAGGCTCAGCCGCACGTCCGGGCCGGGCAGCAGGAGCGTGCCCGCGCGGACGCGCGCCAGCAGCCGGGGCAGCAACTGGGTGTCCCCGCTGCCGTAGACCGCGCGCGGCCGCAGGACCACCGCGCCGGCCCGCAGGGCGAGCCGTTCGCCCGCCGCCTTCGTCCGGCCGTACGCGTTGAGCCGGCCCCCGACGGGATGGTCCTCGCGGACCCGGCTCCGGTCGTGACGCGGATCGTAGACGCTGGCGCTGCTCACCCAGACGACCGGCCTGCCGCCGGCGGCCTCGAGCAGCCGAGCGGTGCCGTCGACGTTGACCGCGTGCATCACGGCCTCGGCGGGGGAGCCGGGGGAGGGGTCGCCCACCGCGGCGGCACAGTGGACGACCAGGTCCGCGCCGGCGAGGTCCGGGACCTCCCGGGCCGCGTCCCACGGTATGTGGCGCCCCGCCGGCCCGGGCCGGCGTCCCACGCACACCACGTCGGCGACCGCGGTGGCGGCACGCGCGACGTGGCCGCCGCAGAAGCCGCTCGCGCCGGTCACGGCGATCCTCATCGTCGGAGTCATGAGGCGCCCCCCGGCCGGACGGTCAGGGAACGCCAGCCGGGCAGCGCGGCGCGGCGGTCGGGCCGCGCGCGCACCACGACCGGGCGGTGTGCCGCCAGTACCGCGAGCGCGTCGCCGAGCTGGGCCCGGGCCAGTCGCGCCCCCGGACAGGCGTGCGCCGCCGTCGAGGCCGCCGTCAAACAGGCCGACATGCGGCGCGGCATCTCCGACGTCTTCGTC
>NZ_JBFAPH010000492.1:0-3381 GCF_040675635.1 Streptomyces sp. NPDC049577 | reverse complement strand
TGGACCGACAAGGTCTCGCGGACCTCGGCGCCCGGCGTGTACGCCGCGGGTGACTGCACCGGCGTTTTCGCGCTCGCGTCGGTGGCCGCCATGCATCCCCGCACCTGCTGTCCTCGCCACCCGTCCACCCCCTGGACGACACGTGTGTGTGGCAGGGCGTGGAGCCCGTCCGGCCGTACGACTGCCTGCTGATCGAGGCCGACGGGCGCGCCCGGACGCGCCGGTGGTGGACGCCGCCCGAGCCTGCCCTGTCCGCCGCCGAGGGGGCCGTGGGCGTGCGGGAGGCGCTGGAGGCCGCCGTGCGCTCCTGCACCGCGGGCGACGGCACCATCAGCGCCGACCTCTCCGGCGGCATGGACTCCACCAGCCTGTGCTTCCTCGCCGCACGCCAGGGCGCCCGTCTCGTGACGCTCCGCTGGGAGAGCGGGGACCCCGACAACGACGACCCGGTCTGGGCCGAGCGGGCCACCTCGCGGCTGCCCCGGGCCGCGCACGTCGTCGTCAGCCGCGCGGAAGCCCCCTGGTACGGCGGCCTCGGCGGCGCGACCGTCCCCACGGACGAACCGGGCGCCTGGGTGCGCGACGCCCTGCGGCTGACGCTGCTGGCCCGGCTGATGACCGACCGCGGCTCACGGCTGCACCTGATGGGCGGCGGCGGGGACGAGCTGTTCACCGCCTTCCCGTGCCACCTGTACGACTACATCCGCAGCCACCCGCTCGCCGCCCTCGGCCGGCTCCGCAGGCAGCACGCCTTCCAGCGCACCCCCCGGTGGCCCGTCGTGAAGGGCCTGGCCGACCGCCGCCCCTACGCCCGGTGGCTCGCCGCGTGGGCCGACGGCCTCACCGCCGCGCCACCGCCGTCGCGGCACCAACAGGCCGCCTTCTGCGTCGCCTGGGGCACCGCGCAGCAGATGCCCTCCTGGGCCACGCCGGACGCCGTACAGGACGTCAGGTCCCGGCTGGCCCGGGCCGCCTCCTCGGGCGTCCGGCCGCTGGCACCGCAGCGCGGCCAGCACATGGCCCTCGCGTGCGTCCTGGCCGGCGGGCAGGGCATCCATCAGATCAACCAGGTCATGGCCGGTCACGGGCTGGAGTACGCCGCCCCCTATCTCGACGACGGCGTGCTCGAGGCGGCGCTGGCCGTCCGGGTGCACGAGCGCCTGGCCCCCGGCCGCTACAAGCCCGTCCTCGCCGACGCGATGCGCGGCACCGTGCCCGCGGCGATCCTGGGCCGCTCCACCAAGGGCGAGTACAGCGCCGAGTTCCACGCCGGCCTGCGGCGCAACCGGGCCGCCCTGCTGGAGCTGTTCGACGACCCGCTGCTCGCCCGCGCCGGGCTGATCGACCCGGCCGCCCTCCGCGCCCGGCTGCTGGGCGTCCACCCCGACCCGAGCGCCCTGCGCGACCTGGACGCCACCGTCGGGTGCGAGGTCTGGCTGCGCTCGCGTCCCCGGCACACCGCGCCCCCGACCGCCACCACCGGAGGCACCCCATGACCTTCGCACTGCGCCCCGACGTCTCGGCGACGGACACCGAGTACGGGATGGTGCTGCTGGACGAGGCCGACGGGCGCTACTGGCAGCTCAACAGCACGGGCGCGCTCGTCCTGCGCGCCCTGCTCGAGGGCGCCACGTCGCAGCAGACGGCACAGCGGCTGAGCGAGCGCTATCCGGCGCTCCCCCGGGAACGCGCCGCGGATGACGTGGCGGCCCTCGTCCGCTCGCTGACCGCGGCACGCCTGGTGGTGACCGCATGAGCACCCCGATGACCCCCGCCGCCCGGGATTCCGTCCCGCTGCGCGACCGGCTGCCGGCGCTCCTGGCCGTCGCCGCGGCCCGCCCGCTGGCGGCGCTCAAGCCACGCCGCATCCGCGCGGTGCTGACGGCCGCGCGCCGGGGCGCACGGCCGGCGACGGCGGCACAGGCCCTGGCCGCGCGGCGCGCGGTGGTGTCCGTGAGCGCCCGCTGCGCCGGGGAGGGCTGTCTGCAACGGTCCATCGCCACCGCGCTGCTGTGCCGGCTGCGCGGGTCCTGGCCGGAGTGGTGCACCGGCGTCCGCACCGAGCCCTTCCGCGCCCACGCATGGGTGCAGGCCGAGGGCCGGCCGGTCGGCGAACCGCACCCGGACGGTTACTACCGCCCGCTGATGGTCGTGCCCGCGCCATGCCGACGCGCGGGCCGGACGTGAGGAGACACGTCATGGAACAGCAGAAACCACAGGAGGTGTACGAGCCGCCGGCGCTGCTGGAGGTCGGCGACTTCACCGGGACGACCAGGGGTCTGTCCTCCGGCAACGTCATGGAGAACGGGGTCTGGCCCTACGTCTGGTACATCCTGGCCGCCGGCTGAGCCGTGCGCGCCCACCGCAAGGAGATCCACCATGGAACAGCACGAGACCTATGAGCCCCCGGCGCTGCTGGAGGTCGGCGAGTTCGCCGAGCTGACGCACGGCTGCACCTTCGGGTACATCCTCGAGGACGCCGGCCCGGGCCCCTGGTACTGCTACGCCGCCGGGTGAACACCCGCAACGGTGACAGCGAGGACCGTGACGCCGGCGTCACGGTCCTCGCGCGGGGCCTGCGCAAGACGTACCCCGGCGTGGAGGCCGTCCGCGGCGTGGACCTGACGGTGCGGGCCGGGGAGACCTTCGGGTTCCTCGGCCCCAACGGGGCCGGCAAGTCCACCACGATCGCCATGCTCTGCACCCTCGCCCGGCCCACCGGGGGCCGGGCGGCGGTCGCCGGCGCGGACGTCACGGCCGACCCCGCCGCGGTGCGGCGCGGCATCGGGCTGGTCTTCCAGGAGTCCACCCTGGACGGCGACCTGACCGCCGCCGAGAACCTGCGGTTCCACGCCGAGCTGCACGGTCTGCCCCGCCGCACCGCGCACCGCCGCACGGCCGAGATGCTCGCCCTCGTCGGGCTCGACGACCGCCGGGACAGTCTCGTCCGCACGTTCTCCGGGGGCATGAAGCGCCGGCTGGAGATCGCACGCGGTCTGCTGCACGCGCCGCGGGTGCTCTTCCTGGACGAGCCCACGCTCGGCCTGGACCCCCGCTCCCGGGCCCTGGTGTGGGAACACCTGCACAAGGTGCGGCGGCAGCGGTCCGTGACGCTCTTCCTGACCACCCATTACCTGGAGGAGGCGGAGCACTGCGACCGTATCGCCGTCATCGACGACGGCCGCATCGTCACGGAGGGCACCCCCGCCCGCCTCAAGGCCGCCGTCGGCGCCGACCGCGTCGTGGTGCGCACCGCCGACGACACCGCCGCGACGGCCGCGCTGCACGAGCGCTTCGGCGGCGCCCGCCCACAGGCCCAGCGTGTCCTCGTCGTCGTACGCCCGCCACGCCGATCCCGGCGCCTCCGGCGGCACGGACGGC
>NZ_JBFAPH010000491.1:0-3393 GCF_040675635.1 Streptomyces sp. NPDC049577 | reverse complement strand
ACACGCCGCGTCAGCCCCGCGCCGCGGCTAGCGTTACGCCCTCGACAGCACCCCCGAACCGCTTCGAGGAGCCCCATGGCCATGCCTTGTTGCCCAGGAACGGCATCGAGAAGTCGTCCACGTCGGCCTCGACCATCGAGAGCGCCAGCAGCCCCCCGGGTCTCAGCAGCCCGTGCAGCATCCGCAGCGCGTGCGGGATCTCGGCGCGCGGCAGCATGAGCAGGGAGAAGAAGGCGGCGATCCCGTCGAAGCTGCCCAGCCGGCCGTCGCGCAGCTCGGCCAGGTCCCCCAGGTGGAAGGTGGCCTCCGGCACGTTGACGCGGGCGAGGTCCAGCATGCCGGGCGAGAGGTCGTTGCACACCACCCGGTGCCCCGCGTCGACCAGTTGACGGGCCGTCGGCAGTCCGGTGCCGCAGCCGACGTCCAGGATCCGGGAGCCGGGCGGCAGCGCGCCGGCGAGCCAGGCACCGGCCTCGATCTGGCCGTCCTTGTGCGGGAAGGCCTCGTCGTAGCGGTCGCCGATGGCGTCGAACGCCTCGGCCTGTCCGCTGCGGTCCAGCCCTAACCGGGCGTAGCCGTCGTACTCCCGCTGGTCGTCACCGCTCACGGCTCCGCCCTTTCTCGCTTCTTCTGTGGTGTCTCGTGCCGTGCCGTGCCGTATTCGCCGTGCCGTTCTCGCCGTGCAGTATCGCGGAGGCCGATCCTACGGTTGTCCCGCGGGGCGACGGCAAGCAATTCACGGCGACGTTCCGAGGAGGACGCGCGCAGCGGCTCAGGCGGGGAGGCCGGCCGGGGTGCGGTCCCAGTCCTCGGGGAGCTCCGGGACCGTCCAGGCCGGGTCGGGCCGCCAGCGCTCCCAGCCGGAGGCGAAGGGCGCGCCCCACGCCTCGATCAGCTCGACCGCCGCGCGCCCGGCCGTCCGCACCCGGGCCGCCTGCGCGGCGCTCATCAGGCCGACGCGCTGGGCCTGCGCGAACTCGTCCTCGTCCTTCCACTCCCAGCGGCGGTCGGGGTAGACGGCGATGTCGAGGAAGTGGTCCTCGGAGTCGACGCCGCCGGACCAGCGGCGCAGCGGCTCCTCGAGGTTGACGTACCAGTTCTTGAAGCCCCAGTCGACGTCCCAGAACAGCCAGACCGACCAGGGCTCGCCCGGTCTCGCGAGCTTGAGCACCCCCGAGCCGAACCAGCGGGTGACCGCGGTGCTGCGGGGCTTGGTGTACCGGGTCGCGAGCGGCTCCTGGTGCACGGGCGTGCCGTCGGCGAGCTGTGGCTTGACGCAGTCGGTGCCGGGCGCCATCCAGGCGGCGAGCAGTTCGTCGGTGTCCTGCACGACGGTGACGGGGCGACAGATGTGGACCTGAGCGCTGGCATTGCCGCGGTAGCGCCAGAGGATGTGATCTCCGGGCGCCCAGTGGGCGGGTCCTGTCATGTCACTCGTCTCCGCTGCCATGCGCAGATCTTAGGCGCGGAGGGCGGGTATGCGCCGTGACGTGCGCCGCAATAGGTATAGGCCAGTGGGCCGGCCGGTCCGCGCCCGGGCCGGCCCCCGCGGGCCGGCCCCTCCCGGGCCCCCGGTTCACGGCCGCGTCATGCGCAGCACGTCCAGCGCCTCGTCCAGCTGCTCGCGCGTGAGCAGGCCCTTCTCGACGTAGCCGGACTCCAGGACGACCTCGCGGATCGTCTTGCGTTCGGCGAGGGACCTCTTCGCGACCTTCGCGGCCTCCTCGTAGCCGAGGTAGCGGTTGAGCGGGGTGACGACCGACGGCGAGGACTCCGCGTACTCGCGGGCGCGCTGCCGGTCGGCGGTGATGCCGTCGATCGTGCGGTCGGCGAGCAGGCGGGACGCGTTGGCGAGCAGGCGCACGGATTCCAGGAGGTTCTTGGCCATCACCGGGAGCATGACGTTCAGCTCGAAGTTGCCGGCGGCGCCCGCCGTGGCGACGGTGGCGTCGTTGCCGATGACCTGGGCGGCGACCATCAGGACGGCCTCGGGGACGACCGGGTTCACCTTGCCCGGCATGATCGAGGAGCCGGGCTGGAGGTCGGGCAGGGCGATCTCGGCCAGGCCCGTGCGCGGGCCGGAGGCCATCCAGCGCAGATCGTTAGCGATCTTGGTGAGGCCGACGGCGATGGTCCGCAGCTGCCCGCTGGTCTCCACCAGGCCGTCCCGGGCGCCCTGCGCCTCGAAGTGGTCGCGGGCCTCGGTCAGCGGCAGTCCGGTCGTGCGGGCGACCTCGGCGATGACGGCGGGGGAGAAGCCGGGGGGCGTGTTGATGCCCGTGCCCACGGCCGTGCCGCCCAGCGGCAGTTCGGCGAGCCGGGGCAGCGAGGCGCGCAGCCGCTCGACGCCGTACCGCACCTGTGCGGCGTAGCCGCCGAACTCCTGACCGAGCGTCACGGGCGTGGCGTCCATCAGATGCGTCCGGCCGGACTTGACGACGTCCGCGAATTCGGCCGCCTTGCGTTCCAGCGCGGCCGCGAGGTGTTCGAGGGCGGGGACGAGGTCGCGGGTCACGGCGGCCGTGGCGGCGATGTGGATGGAGGACGGGAAGACGTCGTTGGACGACTGGCTCGCGTTGACGTGGTCGTTGGGGTGCACGGCACGGCCCAGGCGCTCGCTCGCCAGGGTGGCGATGACCTCGTTGGCGTTCATGTTCGAGGACGTGCCGGAGCCGGTCTGGAAGACGTCGACGGGGAAGTGGTCGTCCCAGCGGCCCTCGGCGACCTCGGCCGCCGCCTCCTGGACGGCCGCCGCCAGGTCCGCGTCGATGACGCCGAGCTCAGCGTTGACCTTCGCGGCCGCCGCCTTGACGCGGGCCAGCGCCTCGATGTGCGCGCGCTCCAGGCGCTGTCCGCTGACGGGGAAGTTCTCCACGGCCCGCTGGGTCTGGGCACGCCACTTGGCGTGCGCGGGGACCCGCACCTCGCCCATGGAGTCGTGCTCGGTCCGGTACCGCTCGCTCTCGCTCATCACTCACTACCTCCTGACAAACAAATCGTTTGTCTCGTCCGTCCTGTTCCCAAAGCCACAACCGACTAGTAAATACCGCGGGTAACAACAGAACTTCGGGGAGGCTTCATGACACGCAGACCCACCCTGCGCTGTGCGCTCGCCGGCGTCGCGGCCCTCGCCGCGGCGCTGGGGGGCATGGCCGCCACCGGACCGGCCGCCCACGCGGAGACCCGCGCCACCGCCTCGACCCCCCTGACGCCGGAGCTGGAGAAGATCCGCGCCGCGGAGTCGGTCAAGCTCTACGGAGACGCGGCGGAGCGTCCGCTCGGGGCGCGCAAGACCTCGCTGGTCTCGCTCGGCGACAGCGAGATCTCCGGCGAGGGCGTCGGGACGTACGAGCCGGGCACGGCCGGGCCGACCCACTGGTGTCACCGCTCACC
>NZ_JBFAPH010000490.1:0-3426 GCF_040675635.1 Streptomyces sp. NPDC049577 | reverse complement strand
GAGGACCTGGCCGTGGCCCTGGAGGTCGGCGCCACCCGCACCACGGCCGTCGGCTCCGCCGTCGACCGGCTCGGCATGCGCTGGGCACCGTTGGTCCAGCGCACGACGAGGTCGTCCGGGCGGCCGGTGGCGGCGTAGTCGCCGGTGACCATCGCCGTGGCCCCCGCCCAGGAGGCGTTGGCCGCCTGGACGCGGCTGTGGCCGCCCCAGCCCGAGTCGGTGACCTGCCAGGAGTCCAGCGAACCGTCGGCCCAGCGGAGCAGCACGCTGGAGCGCGTCTGGCCGGCGTGCTGGACGCCGGCGATCGCGGTGACGTACTTCGCGCCGCCCGGGCCCGCCAGCCGCTTCTCGGTGCCGAGGCCGGAGGCGCTCACGCCGGTGACGACGCTCATCGAGCCGTCCGCCCAGCGCACCACGAGGTCGGACGGCTTGTTGGTGCCGCTGAACCGGCCGCTGGTGATCTGCGTCGCGTTCTTCCAGCCCGAACCGGCCGCGGCGAGGGTGTACTCCTTGCCGGTGCCGAACCCGTCCGAGTAGAGGCTGACCTTGCCCGTGTCCCAGCGGACCAGCACGTCGGGGCGCGCGTCCCCGGTGAAGTCGCCGCCGGTGACGGCCTCGGCGCGCTTCCAGAAGCTGCCGGCCTTCGCCAGCTGCCGCTCGGTGCCGAAGCCGCCCTTCCCGTCGCCCGGGTAGAGGGTGACCTCGCCGTCGGTCCAGACGGTCACCAGGTCGCTCCGGCCGTCGCCGTCGTAGTCGCCGGAGACCAGGTGCCGGGCGTGGGTCCAGGTCGAGGCCGCGCCGGGCAGCCTGGAGCTGTCGGAGGGCGCCTGGTAGGCGCCGCGCGCGGGGGTGCGGTCGGCGACCGCGTCCGCGTAGAGCGCCTGGATCTCCCCGTCGTAGACGGGCGAGTAGCTGAGCCAGTCGTCGCCCGCGAGGTTGCCGCCGCCGTTGTAGCCGCCGATGTTGCCGATGACGTCACCGGTGCGGGACTTCGCGTCGTAGTTCGTGACGAGCGGGCTGCCGGAGACACCGCCGTAGTAGCCGCCGCACTTGAGCTGCGTCTGGCGGAAGCCGGGCAGCCGGGAGGTGGGCACGGTGCAGCCGATGGCCCGCTGGTCGGGGTTGTGCGAGGACGGGTAGCCGGTGACGGTGACCGTGCTGGTCCAGCGCGGCGTGTTCGTCAGCCGCAGCGCCCCCGTCCGGTCCTCGGCCCTGGCGCCCTGGGCGTTGGGCAGGACGCGGGCGAAGGCGAAGTCGAGGTTGGAGTCGGGGCCCGTGCTGTTCCTGGTGTAGCGCGGGTCGGCGAAGACCTTGTCGACCGGGAAGACGCCGTAGGGCTGGCCGGCCGCGTCCTTGCCCTTGCGGTACTGCGGCACGAAGATCGCCTGGCCGCCCTTGGCGAGGACCTTGGCGCAGTGCCCGGCGGTGAGCACGAGGTTGCGGCCGGCGCTGTGCACGACACTGGCCGTGCAGTAGGTGGGACCGCTCGGGCCGGAGCCGATGAAGAACGTTCCCACCATCGGTATGCCGTCGCCGTACGTGCCCTGCGGCGTGCCGGCCGGGGCGGCGACGGAGGGGGCCGAGCGGGCGAGACCGCTCACGCGCGGCGTGGCCGCGCGGGCGGGCGCGCGGCCCGCGTCGAGGGGTTGCGCGGCGGCCATCCGCTCGGCCGTCCAGTACTTCTCGGCGGCGGAGGCCGGCCCGGCGGCCGGCGACAGCGCGGTGGCGGCGGAGGCCACGGTCGCCGTGGCGGTCGTGCCGCACGCGGCCATGGTGAGCGCGACGGCGAGAGTCCGGGTCCACCCGGCTCTCGGTCTGGAATGCGACAAAGCGACTCTCAGGTGTAGAGGGACAACAGCGCCGCATGGTCCCACACGCCGACCGGCGCACATGGTGCCGGGGCCGGTCGGGACGGGACGTCCCGGTGGTGTCACAGGAGGCACTCCGGCCGTGTCGGGTCACTCCCCTGCTCGTTGCCCGGGCATGACAGCCTTCTCCCGTCCCCGGCGGCGGCTCGCCGCGATCCTGTGCTCGCTGTCCGCCCTGCTGCTGACCGGAACCGCCGCGCAAGCGGCCACCCCGCCCGGCCCTCACCACCCCGCCACCGCGTCCGGCGTCGAATACGTCGCGCTCGGCGACTCGTACTCCTCCGGCCTCGGCGCGGGCGCGTACGACCCGGCCTCCGACGAATGCATGCGCAGTTCGCACGCGTACCCGGCGCGCTGGGCGGCCGCCCACGCGGTCACCTCCTTCAGATTCACGGCCTGTTCGGGGGCGACCACCGGTGACGTCATCGGCTCCCAGCTCGGCCCGCTCACGAACCGCACCGACCTGGTGAGCATCACGGCCGGCGGCAACGACGCCGGCTTCGGCGACGTGATGACCACCTGCGTCACGAGCCCGGAGAAGACGTGCCTGGCCAAGGTGGCCGGTGCCCGCTCGTTCGTGACGAGCACGCTGCCCGGGCGGCTGGACACCCTCTACCGCACCATCAGGGACCGGGCCCCGGGCGCGCGCGTCGTCGTGCTCGGCTATCCGCGGCTGTACCACCTCAACGGCCGCTGTGTGGTGGGGCTGAGCGAGCGGGCGCGCACCGCGATCGACGAGGCCGAGGAGACGCTCAACCGCCTCATGGCGGAGCGGGCCGCCGGGCACGGCTTCCGGTTCGGCGACGTGAACGCCACGTTCGCCGGGCACGAGATCTGCTCGTCCGCCCCGTGGATCCACAGCGTCACCCTGCCGCCCCAGGAGTCCTACCACCCCACCGACAACGGCCATCGTTACGGCTACCTGCCGGTGTTCACGGCTCAGGCCGCCGAGGCCGGCCGGGCGTCGACCCGGCCCGTGTCGCGGTGAATCGGCATCCCGCCGCCCGTGAGCGGGACGCCGGAGCCCCCGCGCCGCACCGCGACGATCTCCGCCGCGATCGACAGCGCGGTCTCCTCCGGCGTCCGGGCTCCCAGGTCGAGCCCGATGGGTGAGTGCAGCCTGCCGAGCTCCCGGTCCCCCAGCCCGGCCTCCCGCAGCCGGCGCAGCCGGTCCTCGTGCGTGCGCCGCGAGCCCATCGCGCCGACGTAGGCCACGGGCAGCCGCAACGCCCGCTCCAGCAGGGGCACGTCGAACTTGGCGTCGTGCGTCAGGACGCACAGGGCGCTGCGGCCGTCCAGGCGCTGGGCATCGAGGTAGCGGTGGGGCCAGTCGACGACGACCTCGTCCGCCTCGGGGAAGCGCGCGGCGGTGGCGAAGACGGGCCGGGCGTCGCATACGGTCACCCGGTAGCCGAGGAAGCGGCCGGCCCGGACCAGGGCGGCCGCGAAGTCGATCGCCCCGAAGACGATCAGGCGCGGGGGCGGGACGCTGCACTCGACCAGCAGCGTCACCGGCTCGCCGCAGCGCGAGCCGTCCGCGCCGAGCTCGACGGTGCCG
>NZ_JBFAPH010000489.1:0-3482 GCF_040675635.1 Streptomyces sp. NPDC049577 | reverse complement strand
CCGCGGGCGGCGGCCTGCCGGTACCACTGCTCGGCCTCCGCGGAGGTGTCGGGGCCCTCCAGCGGCGCGGCGGCGAGAGCCAGGGCGACCAGCTGGCTGCCCTCGTCCTGGACGCCCGCCCGGCCCTCGCGCACGGCGTCCAGCGCGCCCGGCTCGCCGCCCTCGGCGAGCCGTACGGCGAACGGCGACCAGCGGCCCGGCACGCCCGCGCCCTCGCCGAGCGCGGTCAGCAGTTCGTCGGCGGTGGCCCGCCCGGGGCGGGCGACGAGGGTTACGTCGGGCCGCTCGTTGTCGGCGGCGAGCAGCTCCTCGATGCCCTCGCGACCGCCGCCGAGCGCGTCCCACAGCGCGGAGACGACCCAGCGCGGATGGGAGTGGACGACGGCGAGGTGCTCCTCGGGGTCCTCGTCGTACGGCGGGGCGACCCGTTCCAGCCAGCCGTCGAGGTCGTGCGCGGCGACCTTGCGGAGCACGGCGTTGACGAACTTCGCCCGTCCGTCGCCGAGCACGACCCGGGCCAGCTCGACGCTGGCCGAGACCGCCGCGTGCGTGGGGATGCGCGTGCCGAGCAGCTGGTGGGCGCCCAGGCTCAGCACGTCCAGCACGGGCGGGTCGACCTCGCGCAGCGGCCGGTCGACGCAGGCCGCGATGATCGCGTCGTAGGTGCCCTGCCGGCGCAGCGTCCCGTACACCAGCTCGGTCGCGAGCGCGGCGTCGCGCGTCTCGAAACCGCCCTTGGCTCGGGCCTTGCGCAGCAGCGGCGGCAGCACGAGGTTCGCGTAGGCGTCCCGCTCGTCGACGGCCCGCAGCGCCTCGAAGGCGAGGATCCGCACCGGGTCCTTCTTGGGCCGGCGGTGCGGCTTCGCGGGACGGCTGTGCGATCGGCGGGGGGCCTGGTCGTTCACGAAAGGTGCTCCGGAGCTGGGATGACGAGGAACCCCAGCCTACGGCCTGGCCGCGTCCCCGAGCGTCTCGCCCGCGGCGATCCGCACCCCGCGCGCCCAGTCCGCGGCCTGCATCGGCTTCTTGCCCTGGGGCTGGACCCACAGCAGCTCCACCGCGTGCGAGCCGGTGCCGACGTGGACCGAGTTCTTGGCGGCGGCGATCTCGCCGGGGGCCACGTCGGTGCGGTCGGGGCGCAGGGCCACGGACATGACCTTCAGCCGCTCGCCCCGGAAGGTCGTCCAGGCGCCGGGCGCGGGGGCGCAGCCGCGCACGACGCGGTCGACGCGCAGGGCGGGCGCGGCCCAGTCCAGGCGGGCGTCCTCGACGCTGATCTTCGGTGCGAGGGAGACGCCCTCGGCCGGCTGCGGGACGGCCTTGAGCGTGCCGTCCTCGATGCCGTCCATGGTCGCGACGAGCAGCCCGGAGCCGGCGAACGCGAGCCGGGTCAGCAGATCGCCGCTGGTGTCCGTCGGACGGACCTGCTCCGTCAGCACGCCGAAGACCGGGCCGGAGTCCAGGCCCTCCTCGATGAGGAAGGTGGAGGCGCCGGTGACCTCGTCACCGGCCATGATCGAGTGCTGGACGGGGGCGGCTCCGCGCCAGGCGGGCAGCAGCGAGAAGTGCAGGTTCACCCAGCCGTGCGCCGGGATGTCCAGCGCGGGCCGGGGCAGCAGGGCGCCGTAGGCGACGACGGGGCAGCAGTCGGGGCCGATCTCGCGCAGCCGGTCGAGGAAGTCCGTATCGCGCGGGCGGGCCGGCTTGAGGACCTCGATGCCCTCCTCCTCGGCGCGCTGCGCCACGGGGCTGGCGACCATCCTGCGGCCCCGTCCGGCGGGCGCGTCGGGACGCGTGACGACGGCGACGACCTCGTGTCGGTCCGACGCGATCAGCGCGTCGAGGGCGGGAACGGCGACCTCGGGGGTACCGGCGAAGACGAGCCTCATGGGTGCGGAACTACCTCTCCTCGAGCGCCGAGCGGAACGGCCCACCAGTCTAGATGTGCCCTCGCCCCAGGGGGCGTACGGGCCTTCGCGCGCCCCATTCCGAAGGATGTGCGCCCCCATACCGTGACCCGGCGGCCCGTGGCGCGTTGGGTCAAGAGAGATTGACCGAAACGGGCCGCAACAGCGGCCCGCTTCCGTTGCGTTGGCCGGTCGTCGGCTTGACGTCCGGCCGTCAACTCTCGTCCTCCATCGTCCTTCAACGCCGGTCCGAGAGGCTTGTTCATGCCCGACCACGCAACCCACGACGCCCAGGCACGGGCCAGCCTGCATCTTCTGGTCCGGGACATCGAGAGGGTCCGCCGCCAGGTCGACGCCCTGCGCACCCTCACCGCCCAGCTGGGCAACGTCTACCGTCCGCGCCGCACCGGGCCGTCCGCCGGCTTCGTCGTCTACGGCCGCGCCCCGGCGCCGACCGTCCGGCTGGCGCAGGAGCTGCGCGACAGCGTGGAGACGCTGGTCACGGCGGCCGTCGACTTCGACCGCTCGCTGGGCTTCTCCTGGGACGCGGTGGGCTCCGCGCTCGGCGTCACCAAGCAGGCGGTGCACCGGCGTTACGGCGCGCGGCGCTCCGCGGGGCAGACGGCGGCGGAGGCGGCCGAGCCCGGCACCACGCGCACGGCCGAGGCGCCCCCGGTCCCGGTCGTCCCGGCGGCCCGCACGGTCCCCCACCGCGAGGAAACCAGGCCCGCCACGCCCTTCCCGGGCCCGCGCCACGGCTAGGCCCGCCGCCGATGGGCACACACTGACCACCGGCCGGCAGTGGCAAGCGATGCGTGCATCGGCACACTCCTCGGCGGTGCCTGGTCGGTGCGGGAGCACCAGGTGCGGCCCGGTGGGTGGCATGTGCCCACCCGCGGTTCGGGAGCGGAACGACTGCCCGCAAACCGCGGGGCGCGCCCCGCAAGGCGCGTGAGGCGCGGGATCAGCCGATGTCCGGCGGGTCCACGCGGAGCCAGACCCGCTCCCCCTGCCCCCGGGCCAACCGCACCGCCTGCGTCGTCTTGAGCGCCGCCGCCAGCGCCGCCCCCTGCCCGGGACGGACGCGGACGAGCGCGCGCTCCCAGCGCTCCCCCGCCGGGGCCTCCCCGGTCCGGCGCGGGCGCCCCGGCGGCGGCTCCGGCAGCGGGACCGGGCCGAGCACCTCCGCCCCGGCCGGGAGTTCCGCCATGGCGAGGAAGTCCGCGACCGCCTCCGGCGGGCCGGTCACCGCCGCCATCCGGGAGACGGGCGGAAAGCCCAGCTCCGCCCGGTCGGCCAGCTCACGCACCGCGTGCCCCGCAGGGTCCCAGCGGACCAGCGCCTGCACGGGCCGCAGCGTCGGCTCCGCGACGACCACGACCGTGCCGCCGGCCTCCTGCCCCCGCACCAACGCGGCGGCGCCCAGCCAGCGGCGCAGCGCCTCCTCGCCCGCCCGCAGGTCGGGGAAGTTCAGCAGGGCCCAGCCGTCCAGCAGCAGGGCGGCGGCATAGCCGCCCTCGGCCACGGGCTCCGCACCCGGCGTGGCGACGACCAGAGCCGGCCCGCCGGGCACGG
>NZ_JBFAPH010000488.1:0-3530 GCF_040675635.1 Streptomyces sp. NPDC049577 | reverse complement strand
GCATGTTGCTCATGAGGTCGCCCAGCGCCCGCAGCCGGTCGTTCGTCTTCGTGACCTGCTCGCCCTGGAGCACCCGGGGCAGCTTGAGCACCGTGGTGTGCAGCTTGGTCAGCGGGACCTGGCCCTCGCCGTCACCGACGACGATGTCGTGCACCGGGACGTCCGGGACGATCCGCGCCATGCGCTTCTTCTCGCCCGCGAGCAGCGCCTTCAACCGGTTGGGGTTGCCCTCGCCGACCAGGACGATGCCGGCCTTGCCGACGGCCCGGTGGACGACGTCCTGGTTGCGGTTCATCGCCACCGCGGGCGTCGTGGTCCAGCCGCCGCGCCTGATGTTCTCCAGGACCGCCGCGGCCGCTCCCGGCTTGCCCTCCATCGACCCGAAGGCGGCCCGCTCGGCACGCTTGCCGAAGACGATCGCCATCGCCAGGAACGCCAGCAGGATGCCCAGGATGCCCAGGTAGACCGGGTGGTCGATCCAGAAGCCGATGGCAAGGAGTACACCGAAGGTGACAATGCCCACAGCTGCGACGACGAGACCGGCCTTGGGGTCGGCCTTCTGGGTCATCTTGTAGGTCAGGGCGATCTGCTTCAGTCGCCCGGGGTTCTCGGATGTTTCCTTCCTCGCCATACGGCGAAGTTTACGTGGCCCGCGGGCCCGGGGCCGCCACAGCCTCCAGCAGGTGCTGCGCCTCCCGCCGGTCCTTGGCCCGGCGGCGGTCCTCCAGCACGGCCGTCCAGGCGTTGCGCCGGGCGGTGCGCTGGCCACCGCGCATCAGCAGCCCCTCCAGGGCGCGCAGGGCCCCGGTCACGGACGGGGGCCGGGCGGTGAGCGTCGCGGGCAGGGCGGAGGTGGCGCGTGAGGCTGTCGCCGTTGCGGTGCCGGGCGCGACCTGCATGTCGATGTCCCCTCGGAAACGAAGAAAACGAAGAAAGCGAAGAAAACGGCCATGGCGTGGAGGGTGGCTACTGCTGTGCGTGCCTACATCGTCACCGAATGGTGTTACCAATGGATGACCTGTTGGTCAAACACCTATGAAACGTTGACGCGGCCCGTACCTTCCCCCGCGGGGGAAGGTACGGGCCGCGTCGGCACGCTCGGGTATTCGGGGGCTCAGGCGGTCTGGGCCGCGCGCCGCTCCATCGCCTGCTGGTACAGGCGGCCGGCCCGGTACGACGAGCGGACCAGCGGGCCGGACATGACGCCGGCGAAGCCGATCTCCTCGGCCTCCTCCTTGAGCTCCACGAACTCCTGGGGCTTCACCCAGCGCTCCACCGGGTGGTGGCGCACGCTCGGGCGCAGGTACTGGGTGATGGTGATCAGCTCGCAGCCCGCGTCGTGCAGGTGCTGGAGGGCCTCGCTGATCTCCTCGCGGGTCTCGCCCATGCCCAGGATCAGGTTCGACTTGGTCACCAGGCCGTACGCACGGGCCCGGGTGATGACGTCGAGGGAGCGCTCGTAGCGGAAGCCCGGGCGGATCCGCTTGAAGATGCGCGGCACGGTCTCGACGTTGTGCGCGAAGACCTCGGGGCGGGCGGCGAAGACCTCCTCCAGCAGCGCGGGGACCGCGTTGAAGTCGGGGGCCAGCAGCTCGACCTTGGTGTGGCCGCCCTCGCGGCCGGCGGTCTGGGCGTGGATCTGGCGCACGGTCTCGGCGTAGAGCCAGGCGCCGCCGTCCTCCAGGTCGTCGCGGGCGACGCCGGTGATGGTGGCGTAGTTCAGGTCCATCGCGACGACGGACTCGCCGACGCGGCGCGGCTCGTCGCGGTCGAGCGCCTGCGGCTTGCCGGTGTCGATCTGGCAGAAGTCACAGCGCCGGGTGCACTGGTCGCCGCCGATGAGGAACGTGGCCTCGCGGTCCTCCCAGCACTCGTAGATGTTGGGACAGCCCGCCTCCTGGCACACCGTGTGCAGGCCCTCGCGCTTCACCAGGCCGTGGAGTTCCTTGTACTCGGGGCCCATCTTGGCGCGGGTCTTGATCCACTCGGGCTTCCGCTCGATGGGGGTCTGGGCGTTCCGGACCTCCAAGCGCAGCATCTTGCGTCCGTCGGGTGCGACAGCGGACACGTCCGGCTCCCTATGACTTCGATTCCTCGGCGAACACCAGGGTACGCCCGTTATTTCCTACGCTCGTACTCGTACGCCCGGGGCAACCGATGGAGCCCGGGGCGCATTCCCGCTAGCTCGCCGGTATCTCGACGGGCCGGGGGAGGGGCTGCTCGGACTCCAGGACCTCGCGCAGGTGCCGCTCCACGACCGGCACGACCTCCGCCACCGTCACCCGGCGGCCGAGCTCCTCGGAGAGCGACGTGACGCCCGCGTCCCGGATGCCGCACGGGACGATGCGGTCGAACCAGGTGTTGTCGGGATCACAGTTCAGCGCGAAGCCGTGCATGGTGACGCCCTTGGCGATGCGGATGCCGATCGCCGCCAGCTTGCGGTCCTCGCGGCGCTGGCCGGCGTTGGACGGGGCGTACTCGGGGCCGTTCAGCCGGGGGTCGAACTCCTCGTCCGTGAGACGGGGGTCGAAGTCCAGGCTGAGACCGCCGATCGCCGGGCGCTCTCCCCCTTCGTCGGTCGCGCTCCGCCTCGATTCCGCTCCGGCCGAGTGTCCTTCCCCCGTTCCTCGGTCAGGACCCTCAGCCTGCGCTGCATCTCGGCTGCGCCGCTTCACGGGGTCGCCCAGCACCCACACGCCGCTGCGGCCCTCCACCCGGGTGGTCTCCAGGCCGAACTCCGCGCAGGTGCGGATCAGGGCCTCCTCCAGGCGGCGGACGTGCGCGATCACGTCCACCGGGCGCGGCAGCTTCAGGATCGGGTAGCCGACGAGCTGGCCCGGGCCGTGCCAGGTGATCTTGCCGCCGCGGTCGACGTCGACCACCGGGGTGCCGTCCAGGGGGCGCTCGCTGTCGAGCGTGCGCCGGCCGGCCGTGTAGACCGCAGGGTGCTCCAGGAGCAGGCAGGTGTCGCCGATCTCGTCCGCGAAGCGGGCCGCGTGCACGCGGCGCTGCTCCTGCCACGCCTCCTGGTACTCGACGGCGTCCGCGCCGAACCCCAGGTGGACGAAGCGCAGCTCGCCCTCGACCGCGCCTGGCCGGTGATCACCCATGGCCGCTCCTCGTGTATCGCACAGCTTCTTCGCGTCCCAGCCAACTGTACGGCGGCGCTCGGACAAGCTCGCAGGGGGCCGCCCGGCACCGCCGGGAGGGCCGTCGCCGCCGGTCGGTGGGCTCCCGGGAGCCCTGCGGGCCTATTTGATCTGTCCTCACACGATCGGATGAATGCGGGGCGAAGGTGGCGATCGGGGCGTTGGTTATCGCTAAGTTCGCGCCGTTCCAGAACGAGATCAGGGAGACCGGCAGGCTGATGACGGAACGACCCCCACAGCGCATTCCCAACCGTCAGCTCGCAGCCCTCATCGCGGAGGCCGGCTTTCACCGACGGCGTCACCGAGCGCCGCGAGGGCGCGCGCATGCTGGGCGACGACGGCCTGACGGACGTACTCGCCGGATGCACGGGCCTGACGGCG
>NZ_JBFAPH010000487.1:0-3534 GCF_040675635.1 Streptomyces sp. NPDC049577 | reverse complement strand
GCCGGAGACCGGCCGACCGATAGGGCGCCCTCCCCGGCCCATGACGGCGGTGGCCGCCGTCCTGCTCGCCGGATCCCTCGCCGTCGGCACCGTGCCCGCCCTGGCCCGCGGTGTCGCGGTCGCCGCCGAAGCGTTCACCGACCACGCCGGCTACGCCGCCGCCGTGCTCGACGGACGGCCCGTTCCCGAACCCGTGCCGCACGCGGGGGAGTGGTGGAGCTGGAGCGGCGTGCTGCTCGGACTGCTGTCCGGCGCGCTCGCCGTCGCCCTCGCCGCGCGGGCCGTCCACCGGCCGGTCCCCGCCCTCCGCTGGGCCGCCCCCCTGCGCCGGCTGCACTCCGGGCACGTGGGCGACTACGTGGCCTGGGCGATGGCGGGGATCGGGCTGCTGTCCGCGCTCACCCTGTGGTGAACGGCTCACCGTCATTCCTCGCCGTGCTTCTTGACGCCCCTTTCCCCGGTGTTCGCGCGCCCTCCCGGCGGGTACGGGCCCACCACAACCCACACCGGAATTCGGGAGGCGGAAATGGCCGCGCTGATACTCGTTCTCCTGCTCGCCCTCATTCTCGGGGGAGCGGGCTTCGCCCTGCACGTGTTGTGGTGGATCGCCCTGGTGGTGCTGGTGGTGTGGCTGCTCGGATTCCTCTTCCGCAGCACCGGCGCCGGCGGCACGAAGGGCAGGTGGTATCGGTGGTGAACCGATATCCACGGTGAACAGGGAGAGAAAAGCGAAAGGCCGGAGCCGTAATTCCGGCCTTTCGTCACACCGGAATGCGCCGCGTTCAGTCGGGCAGATCCACGACGCCGACGGCCGACTCCAGCAGGCTGCCCAGATACAGCCGCCCCCGGTGCTCGCAGACACCGGTCACCATGCGATAGCCCGCGCGTGGACGCTGAAGGTCGTGCACCACCCGCCCGTCCTCGCCGACGCCGATCACCCAGGCCGTGGCACGGGCACCGGGCGTCAACCCGGACGGCAGTGCCCACAGGGCCCGGCGCAGCGCCGGAGGAGTGCGGTGCAGCAGATCCAGGGCGGGGTCCCGGGGCCCGGCCATCGCCACCCAGACGACACCGCCCGGGCCGGTGGACAGGTTGTCCGGAAAGCCCGGCAGGTTGTCGATGAGGACGTCCCGCGTGCCCGCCCTCGGTCCCGTCAGCCACAGCCGGGTGAGCCGGTAGGCGCCGGTCTCCGCCACCACCACCCAGGACGCGTCCCGGGCGAGCGCGACGCCGTTGGCGAACTGCAGCCCGTCCAGCACGACTTCGGCCTTCCCGCCCGGCTCGTAACGGATCAGCCGGCCGGTGCCCGAGTGCTCCAGCAGATCGCCCATCCAGTGCTCCAGCCGGAACCGGCCACTGCTGTCGCTGACGTACAGGGTGCCGTCGGGCGCGGCCACCACGTTGCTGCACACCGTCAGCGGCCGGCCCGCCGCCTCCCGCAGCAGTGTCTCGGTCCGCCCCGACTCCGGGTCGACGCGCAGCAGTCCGCGCTCCGCGACGCACACCAGCAGCCGGCCGTCGGGAAGCGGACACAGGCCCAGCGGCCGCCCGCCCGTGACGGCGACCGTGCGCACGGGGCCGCCGTCGCCGTCCAGGCTCAGCACCCGCCCGTCCGCCACCCCGGTCAGCACCCGGCCGGCGGCGTCCACCCGCACGTCCTCCGGGCCCGTCGCGCCCAGCGGCAGCCGGCGCACGGGCGGCAGCGGCACGCGGCCGACCGCGGCCCGGGCCCGGCGCGGGCGGGGCGGGGGATACCAGACGACCGGACGGAGAGCGGGTTTGCGCATCGCGACCACCTCCACTGAGGGCTGCCGGGAGCTGCCGGGGGCCGTTCGTTTCACGGCCGGGCCCGAGGGTACCCGGCACTCTCGGAGGGCGGTGAGCCGGATGGACCACGGCAGCGGAGCGGGTCTGAGTGTGGCGTGCCACCGTTGCCTCATGGCGGCGATCGGCGAGGAGCGGCAGGCGTACGCCGGCGACGCGGACCACCCCCTCGGCGCCTACGCCGGGGCGATGGGTGTGTACGCGGCCGGCATCGCGGCCCTCGCGGCCGCCGCCCGGCTGACCCGCCGGTCGCTGCCCGAGCCGACCCCCTGGGACGTGCTGCTGTGCGCCGGCGCGACGCACCGGCTCTCCCGGCTGGTCGCCAAGGACCCGGTCACCAGCCCCCTCAGAGCGCCTTTCACCCGCTTCCGGGGCACCACCGGCCCCGCCGAACTCGACGAGGACGTCCGCGGCCACGGTGCCCGCAAGGCCCTCGGCGAGCTCATCACCTGCCCCTTCTGCACGGGCATGTGGATCGCCACCGGCCTCGCGGCCGGGCTGGTCTTCGCCCCGCGCGCCACCCGGCTGGCGGCCGCCACCCTCACCGCGCTCACCGGCGCGGACCTGCTGCACTTCCTGCGCGTACGCATGCAGCAGGCCGTCGGCGAGTGACCCGTCCCGAGACGGAGGACCCCATGACCGACCCACGCACGGCAGGTGCGGCACCCGAGGACGGACCGTCCCGGCCGACCGACCCCGTGCCCCCCAGTCCCACCCCGGCCCCCGGCCCCGGCGGCCCCCGGCCCGGTCCCGTGCCCGGCCCGGAACCGGGCCCCGGCGGCCCCGACCCCGTACCGCCGGCCCCGCCCCAGCCCGAGCCCGACCGGCCGCCGCCCCCGCCCCCCGGGCCCGACCCCCTGCCCCCGCCCGGCCCGGTCCCGGGCCCGGTCCCGGCACCCTCGCCGGTCACCCGGCCCCCGCGCCGCCCGGACCGCTGAACGGCCCCGGACCGCTGAACGGCCCCGGACCGCTGAACGGCCGGGAGCCCGCTACTCCTCCTCGGGTTCCTCCGCCACCTGCCGCGGCTCCAGCGGCCGCACCGCGGGTCCCTGGAGCACGGCCCCGTCCGTCGCGAAACGCGACCCGTGGCAGGGGCACTCCCACGCCCGCTCGGCCGCGTTGAACGACACCAGACAGCCCAGGTGCGTACAGCGCGCCGAGACGGCGCTCACCGCACCCGCCTCGTCCCGGTACACGGCGCAGCGGCGGCCGCCCACCCGGATCACGGCCCCGGTGCCGGGAGCGACGTCCGCGACGGAACCCTCCCGGGCCGGGCGCAGCCGGTCGCCGACGAAGTGCCGGCCCACCTCCGTCTGGTGCCGCAGGAACGCCGGGGCCTCCCGCAGGGTGCTCACCAGCCGCCTCGGGTCGTACAGATCCGCCCACGGCGGCCGCTCGCCCGAGATCAGCGCGGTCAGCAGCCGGCCGGCCATGACCCCGCCGCTCATGCCCCAGCCGCCGAACCCGGTGGCCACGTAGGTGTGACGGGCCGCCGGATGGAAGGGGCCCACCAGCGGCACGGTGTCGGTCGCGTCGTTGTCCTGGGTGGCCCAGTGATGGACGACGTCGATGCCGGGGAAGTGCTCGGCGGCCCAGCCGGCCAGCCGCCCGAACCGCTCGGCCACGTCCGCCGTACCCGGCTTGAAGTGCTCGCCGGTGACGATGAGCAGCCGCCTGCCCTCGCCGTACGGCGCGGTGCGCACCGAGCGG
>NZ_JBFAPH010000486.1:0-3540 GCF_040675635.1 Streptomyces sp. NPDC049577 | reverse complement strand
CCACGGGTTGCCGCGCCACACCACGACCAGCGCGGCGACGAGCGCGGCCGCGCCGAGGAGGGGCTCGACGAGCCCGAGCAGGGGTACGGAGACGAGGAGCCCGGCCCGGGCCGGGTTCGTCCGCCACCAGCGGCGGGGCGGATCGGAGTGCGGGCCGGGCATGACGGCGTCCTTCGGTTCGTACGATCGTGCGCCGGCAGTGTACAGACGGCTCCCCTTCCGGGGGCGGGCTAGGCGTCGCCCAGGGCCGTCAGGATGTCGCGGACCGTGTGCTCGAAGAGCGGCTCGGGGTCCGTGAGGGCGAAGTCGAGGTGTCCGAAGACCTCCACGGCGACCGTCCCGTACAGCCGGGCCCAGCAGGCGACGAAGACGTAGATGACCTCCAGCGGCACGGGCTCGCCGGACAGGTGCTCGCGCACCTCCTCCAACTGGGCCGCCCAGGACGGGTCGAGGTCCGCCGGCGGCCGGACGCCTCCCCGCCGCCACAAGTGGACCATCAGGTCCAGGATGACGCCGCCGAAGCGCCAGCTCGAGTCGTGGGCGACGGAACCGGGCGTGGTGTCGGCGTCCGCGTCGGGCTTCGCGAAGAGCAGGCCGAATTCCCGCGGGTGTGCCAGGGCCCAGCGGCGCAGTTCGCGGCACACCTCCCGCAGCCGCTGCCCGGGCCGGGAGTCCGGGTGGCGGTCGCGGGCCGCCGCCAGGGCGGTGGCGAGCTCCTCGTAGAGGTGCGCGGTCAGAGCCTGGATCAGATCCCGGTGGCCGGCGTAGTAGCGGTAGAGGCCGGGCGCCGTCATGCCCATCTCGCGGGCGATCGCCCGCAGGGTGACGGCACCGGGGCCGTCCTCGACCAGCAGCCGCCGCGCGGTGCGCAGGATCTCCTCCAGCGCCTGCTCGCGAACCCGGTGCCGGCGGCCGGTGGGGGCTCCCGGAGTGCTGGACACGGTCGTGCGCCTGCCTTCCCTTGACAAAGTTAACGGGTGTCACTTTAACTGACGCCCAGAAAGTTAACGGTGTTAGCAAATCTGCTGGGGGAGTCTCATGAAGTACGGCATCGTCCTGACCTACACGGTCACCGAGCGGTGGCTGGCGCTCTCGCGCGAGGAGCGCAACGCGATGCGGGCCGCGCACATCGAGCCGGCCTTCGCCGCCCACGCGGACCGGGTGAAGGCGCGCTTCTTCGACGCCGAGGCGTTCAGCGGCCGGATCTCCGACTTCGCCGTGCTGGAGACCGAGGATCTCGGCGCGTACTACTTCCTGATCGAGGCCCTGCGCGACACCCCGGTCATCGCCGAGGGTTACCTCGCCTTCGACGAGGTCTTCCTGGGCGTGGAGGACGGGTTCCAGGAGTACGAGCAGGCGCTGGCGTCCGCGGAGGGGTGAGCCCTCGCCCGTAAGGCCGTCAAGGGGGCCCGGGTGACCAAGAGTTCATGAGTCACGGTTGGATAACACCAGCCGCAAGGCCGAAGCATGTGACATTGCACTGTCACATGCTTCGGCCATGAGAAGACTCAGAGCCGCGTTCGCGGCCCTCGCCGCCATCGGTGGCGTCCTCGCGGGTGTCACCCCCGCCGCCGCGTCCCTGCCCACGGGGGAGGACCCGGGTCAGGGCAAGCTCGTCTGGAGCTCCTGCGGCGACACCGCCACGCCCGCGTTGCAGTGCGCCATGCTCGACGTGCCCCTGGACTACGCGCATCCGGACGGCGCCAGGATCAAGCTCAAGGTGAACCGACTCCCGGCCACCGCGCCCAAGAGCAGGCAGCAGGGACCGATCCTGCTCAACCCCGGCGGTCCCGGCGACTCCGGCCTGTGGATGCCCGCCTACATCTCGGGGCGCATCCCCAAGGACGTCGCCTCGACCTACGACTGGATCGGCTTCGACCCGCGCGGCACCAACGCCAGCGAACCGCACGTCACGTGCGACGCGCACTACTTCGACGGCGAGCGGCCGGACTACCAGGTGAGCAAGGGCACTTCGCAGGCGTGGCTGGAGAAGTCGGCCAAGTACGCCGCCGACTGCGCCGCCAACTGGAGCTGGTTCCTGCCGCACATGACGACCGTCGACAACGCGCGCGACATGGACAGCATACGGCGGGCCCTCGGCGCCCAGAAGATCAATTTCTATGGCGGCTCGTGGGGCACCTCGCTGGGCTCGACGTACGGCCAGCTCTTCCCCTCACACGTGCGCCGGATGGTGCTGGACAGCATCGTCGGCCCCACCATCAGCTGGTACGACCACAACATCCTGCAGGACAAGGAGCACCAGCGCCGGTTCGACGCCTTCGCGGCGTGGACCGCCAAGGCCGACTCGGTCTACCACCTGGGTACGGACGCCGCCACGGTGAAGCGGAAGTACTACCAGGTCGAGGACGCGCTGCGGAGCAAGCCGGTGGACGCCGCCCCGGCCCCCGGCAGGATCGGCCCCGCCGAGTTCGAGGACACCTTCTACGGCGGCGGCTACAACTTCCTGCGCTGGCCGCGGATGGCGACCGTGCTCTCGGCCTACCTCACCAAGAACGACGACCGCCCGCTGCGGATCGCCTACAACAACTACGCCGCCCCGGGCGCCGACGACGGCACGTTCCCGGCGTACAACGCCGTGCAGTGCAGCGAGAACAACTGGCCGCGCGACTGGGAGTTCTGGAAGAAGGACCAGGCCAAGGTCAACGCCGTCGCACCCTTCTACACCTACAACAACATGTGGTACAACGCCGCCTGCATGTTCTGGCCCTACCAGGGCGACCGGGCCGGCCGGCTGAAGATCACCGGCAAGGGTCTGCCGCCCGTCCTGCTCTTCCAGGCCACCGAGGACGCCGCCACCCCCTACGAGGGCGCCGTCGCCATGCACAAGGCGCTGCCCGGATCCAAGCTCGTCGTCCAGAACGGCGGCAGCTTCCACGAGATCCTCTTCCACGGCAACTCGTGCCTGGACGACACCTTCACCGCCTACCTCAGGGACGGCAGCCTCCCGGCGGGCAAGGGCACGATCGCCAGGACCTGCGCCCCCGAGGACGAGCCGGCGCCGGTCTACGTCAACCCGGCCCCCACCGCCCTGAAGGCGCAGACCGGCCTCTCGCCCACCGACCCCGAAGCCGTCCACGGCGTCCGGTAGCCGAGCACGCCACGGGGGCGCTCAGCCCGGTTCGCCGATCAGGACGAGGTTCTGCGCGTACCGGTGCCGCGCGCGGTCGTAGGTACCGGTGCACGTGACCAGGGCCAGGCGCGGCCGTCCGGTGTCGGAGAACAGACCGCGGGGCAGCGCCTCCCTGCGGTAGGCGCGGCGCGCGGTGATGACATAGGTGTGGCGCCGGCCGTCGGCGCCCGTCACCACGGCGTGCGCGCCGAGGGGCACGTCGTACAGGGCCGCGAACGCGCCGAGTCCGCGGTCGCGCGAGTCGACGTGCCCGGCCAGCAGGACGGTCCCGCGCGCGGCACCCGGCCGGCCGCCCAGGGCCCACCAGCCGACGGTGTCCGGCGGCGCGGGCACCTCCAGCGTCCCGTCCGGCCTCCCGGCCACCGGGACGACCGGGGCCCGGAAGCGGC
>NZ_JBFAPH010000485.1:0-3553 GCF_040675635.1 Streptomyces sp. NPDC049577 | reverse complement strand
GCGGGCCCGCACTTGTTATGGACAGTGGCGCCCCGTAAGGGGCGCGGGGAACTGCGCGACAAGCCACGACGCGCCCGCAGACGGGGCGCTGGCTCGGGCCCCGGGGCGGTGCGTCGGCTGCGGGCAGTCGGTGGCCGATCGCGCAGTTCCCCGCGCCCCTACGGGGCGCTGTGCGTCAGCCCCTGCGGCCCAGCAGCTTCCAAGCCGCCGGAAGCGCCCCCATGGCGAGCGCGGCCTTGAGCGCATCACCGATGAGGAACGGGGTGAGCCCCGCCGCGACCGCCTGCGACATGGTCATGTGCGTGGCAAGCGCCAGGTACGGCACGCCGATCGCGTAGATGATCGCCGACCCCAGCGCCATCGTCCCGGCGGTCCGCAGGACCGAGCGGTCCGCGCCCCGGCGGGCCAGCGCCCCCACGACCGTCGCCGCGAGCAGCATGCCCAGCACATAGCCGAAGGACGGGAACGCCGCCCCCGAGCGGGCCTCGGCGAACCACGGCATGCCGGCCACGCCCGCGACGGCGTAGAGGGCGAGGGAGAGGAAGCCACGGCGCGCGCCGAGCGCGGTGCCGACGAGCAGGACGGCGAAGGTCTGGCCGCTGACCGGCACCGGCGAGCCGGGCACGGGCACGGTCAGCTGAGCGGCGAGGCCGGTCAGGGCGGCGCCGCCGAGGACCAGGGCGGCGTCGCGGACGCGGGCCCGGCCGGCCGTCGAGGCCGGGAGCAGATCGGCGAGGACCGTACCGGTCCGGGGGGCACGGGAAACAGCGGCGGCGGTGGCCATCGGTACTCCGCGGGGTGAAGGGCTTGTAAGGACACGGTGACGTTAACCGAGGCTCACGCGCCGGACACGGGCCGCAAGCGACAAAGGCGCCACGCCCCGCTTGGCGGGTTCCGCCCGTCGGCGGGCCTTTCCACCGGGCTTCTGTACGGGTTCTGCAGGGCTTCTGGACGGTGCCCGCGGCGAGCGCGTGATGCTGGTCACGACGGGCCCCGCGCGGCTTGGCTACAGGCCCCGGCCCGGGAGATCGTGGGAGGATCCCTTTACTTGCGCGATTCGCACGCGCATCCGCAAAAGCGCAGAGAGCCACAGGGCCTCCCGCACCGGCCCCGCACAGATCCGAGAGTCCGAGCCCCATGCACGACGAACAGCCCCTCGCCGAGCCGCTGGCTGGCGAGAGAGAACCACTGGCCGCGGGGCTCAAGCAGCGGCATCTGACGATGCTCGGTCTGGGCGGCGTGATCGGCGCCGGCCTCTTCGTCGGCTCGGGTGCCGGAATCGCCGTGGCGGGGCCCGGGATCATCGTGTCGTACCTGATCGCGGGCGCCCTGGCCATGCTGGTCATGCGCATGCTGGGCGAGCTCTCGGCGGCCCTGCCGGCCTCGGGCGCCTTCTCGGTGCACGCCGAGCGGGCGCTGGGCCGCTGGGCCGGGTTCACGGTCGGCTGGCTGTACTGGTTTCTGCTGGTGGTCGTCCTGGCCGTCGAGGCGACCGGCGCGGCGCAGATCGCGCACGGCTGGGCGCCGGCGGTCCCGCAGTGGGCCTGGGTGCTGGTCTTCATGATCGTCTTCACGTCCGCGAACCTCGCGGCCGTGAAGAACTTCGGTGAGTTCGAGTTCTGGTTCGCCGCGCTCAAGGTCGGCGCGATCGTGCTCTTCCTCGGGCTGGGGCTGCTCGCGATCTTCGGCCTGCTGCCGGACACCGACGCGGTGGGAATGAGCAACCTCACCGGGCAGGGCGGTTTCCTGCCGCACGGCTGGAGCGGCGTCGTCTCCGGCGTCCTCGCCGTCGTCTTCGCCTTCGGCGGGCTGGAGGTCGTCACCATCGCCGCCGCCGAGTCCGACGACCCGGCGCGCGCGGTCGCCCGGGCGGTGCGCAGTGCCGTGTGGCGCATCCTCTTCTTCTACGTCGGCTCGATGCTCGTCATCGTCACGCTGCTGCCCTGGACGGCGATGAAGCCGGGCCTGAGCCCGTACGTCGCCGTGCTGGACCACCTCGGGGTGCCGGGGGCCGGCCAGATCATGAACATCGTGGTCTTCGTCGCGCTGCTGTCGGCGCTCAACGCCAACCTCTACGGCTCCTCCCGCATGATCTTCTCGCTGGCCGAGCGCGGCGAGGCGCCGCGCGCGCTGCTGAGCGTCTCGCGCGGCGGGGTGCCGCTCCGCGCGGTGCTCGCCTCGGTCGCCTTCGGCTTCGCGTCGGTCATTCTCAATCTGGAGTGGCCCGACTCGATCTTCCGCTATCTGCTCAACGCGGTCGGCGCGGTCCTGCTGTTCGTCTGGGCCCTGATCGCCGTCTCCGAATTGCGGCTGCGGCGCCGGATCGAGCGGGAGACCCCGGACCGGCTGGCGCTGAAGATGTGGCTCTTCCCGTATCTCACCTGGACCGCGCTGGCCGCCATGGCCGCCGTGCTGGTCCTCATGCTGACCGACAGCGAGGCCCGGCCGCAGCTGCTGTGGTCGGCGGCCGCGACGGGTGCCGTGCTCGTCGTGGCGGGCCTGCGCGAGCTCCGGCTGCGCCGGGGCGCTCCCCGGGCGCGCTGAGGACGGCGGGGGAGCGCGGTACGGACCACGGGCGCGCGCCGGCGTCCACCGGCCCTCCTCCCGGATTCCGCTTCTTCGCGGAATCCACCTCCATCAATTCGTTATCAGACGTTTCTGGCGGTTCATTTCTGCCGATATGTCAGGCACACAAGGTCACGGGTGTGTCTGAATATCGGACACATGTGTCCGGGGTGTTGTCCTCAGCGAACATGAACCCCACACTGAGGCAACTTTTCCGCTCACACGCAACGGGGCTCTCACGATCATGACTGGCATACCCCCCTCGCAGGAGTGCGAGGCCCCCGACACGATTCCGGCCACCGCGCCGCAATCCCCCGACTCCTCCGGTTCCTCCTCCGCCCTGACGCACGGCCTCAAGCAGCGCCATCTGTCGATGATCGCGCTCGGCGGCGTCATCGGGGCCGGGCTCTTCGTCGGCTCCGGCGCGGGCATCGCGGCGGCCGGCCCGTCGATCGTGCTGGCGTATGCGGTCTCCGGCATCCTCGTCATGCTCGTGATGCGCATGCTCGGTGAGATGTCGGCCGCCAACCCGGCCTCCGGCAGCTTCTCGGTGCACGCCGAGCGGTCCATCGGCCCGTGGGCGGGCTTCACGGCCGGCTGGGTCTTCTGGACGCTGCTGTGCGTCGCCGTCGCCGCCGAGGGCATCGGCGCGGCAGGCATCATGACCAGCTGGTTCCCCGGCACCCAGTCGTGGATGTGGGTCGCGCTCTTCATGGTCGTCTTCACCGGGACCAATCTGGCCGCGGTGAAGAACTTCGGCGAGTTCGAGTTCTGGTTCGCCGCCCTGAAGGTGGCCGCCATCGGCGTCTTCCTGATCCTCGGCGTCCTCGCCATCGTCGGCGTGCTGCCCGGCACGGACTCCCCCGGCGCCGACAACCTCACCGGTCACGGCGGCTTCTTCCCCACCGGCCTGGACGGCCTCGTCGTCGGCCTGCTCGCCTCCGTCTTCGCCTACGGCGGCCTGGAGACGGTCACCAACGCCGCGGCC
>NZ_JBFAPH010000484.1:0-3555 GCF_040675635.1 Streptomyces sp. NPDC049577 | reverse complement strand
TACTCCGGCAGCCAGCCCCGCCGCTTGGCGCGCGGCACGTCCAGCCGGACCCGGGGCTGGGTGTGCGGGTGCGGGTGCACGGCGGCGGACTGCGCCTTCGCCCGCTCCGCGGCCCGCTCGGCCCGCGTGTGCAGCCCGTAGTCCCGGCCCCGCTCGCTACCGGCCATCGACGGCCTCCGGCAGCCCGCCCATGCCCGGCGCCCCGTGGTACAGCTCGGTCTCGCGCCAGTCCTCGGGCAGCAGGTGGTCCAGCACGTCGTCGACGGTGACCGCGCCGAGCAGCGAACCGCTCTCGTCCACGACGGGCGCGGAGACCATGTTGTACGTGGCCAGATAGCTGGTCACGGCCGGCAGCGGGGTGTCCGGCGGCAGCGGCCGCAGATCGGTGTCGACGATCGAGCCGACGAGCGTGAAGGGCGGGTCCCGCAGGAGCCGCTGGAAGTGCACGGTGCCCAGGTACTTGCCGGTCGGCGTCTCGTCCGGCGGCCGGCACACGTACACCTGGGCGGCGAGCGCGGGGGAGAGGTCGGGGTTGCGCACGCGCGCGAGGGCGTCGGCGACGGTCGCGTCGGGGCGCAGCACGATCGGCTCGGTCGTCATCAGACCGCCCGCCGTGCGCTCCTCGTAGGCCATGAGACGGCGGACGTCCGCCGCGTCGGCCGGGCGCATCAGCCCCAGCAGCCGTTCCTTCTCCTCCTCCGGCAGCTCGCCCAGCAGGTCGGCGGCGTCGTCCGGGTCCATGGCCTCCAGGACGTCCGCGGCGCGCTCCTCCTTCAGCTTGCCGAGGATCTCGATCTGGTCGTCCTCCGGCAGCTCCTCCAGGACGTCCGCGAGCCGGTCGTCGTCCAGGGCGGCCGCGACCTCGGCGCGCCGCTTGGGGGAGAGGTGATGCAGCACGTTGGCGAGGTCGGCGGGGCGCAACCGCTCGAAGGTGGCGAGGAGGTTCTCCGCGCCCTGCCCGTGCTCCTCCAGGGAGAAGCCGGTGACGGCGGACCACTCGACGGTCAGCGTCTCCCCCCGGCGGCGCAGGGCGCCACCCTTGCCGCGGCGGACGAAGACCTTGTCGATCTCCCACTCGCGACGGGCCGGCAGCTGGCTGATCGACACGTCGAGGACGGTGACCTCCTCGTCCGTCCCGACCAGCCGCACCCGGCGGTCGAGCAGCTCGCCGAGGACGAGCGTCTCGGTGGGGCGCTGCTCGAAGCGCCGCATGTTGATCACGCCGGTGGTGATGACCTGGCCGGACTCCACACCCGTCACCCGCGTCATGGGCAGGAAGATCCGGCGGCGGCTGACGACCTCCACGACCAGGCCCAGCACGCGCGGCGGCCGGCCGCCGACGCGCAGCATGGCGACCACGTCGCGGACCCGGCCGACCATGTCGCCGTTCGGATCGAACACGGCCACGCCCGAGAGGTGCGAGACGAACACCCTCGGGGCACCTGCTGCCATGGCCGCGCACCTCCTTCGCCCGTGTCCGGTTCAGGCTAACGTGGCGGGCTTGTCCCTGCCGCGAGGGAGGCGCCCGTACGGATCCCCCGCGGAATCCCCACGGACTCCTGGCTTCCGCCCCAGGAGGTGCCGGGTACGCTGCCGTATCCCACCGGTAACAGGAGGCATGGCAGAGGTGCGAACCCGGAACGCGGCCGTCGTGACGGCGCTGTCCGTCGGCCTGTCCGCGGCGCTCACCGCCTGCGGCGGTGGCGGGGACCCCGACGCGGGGACCAACGGCGTCGGCAAGCTCGACGCCACGACGATCCAGGACAAGGCCCGCACGGCCGCCCAGGGGGCGGACGCCGTCCATCTGTCCGGCAACGTCGTGAGCGAGGGCCACACCTACCGCATCGACATGCGGCTGAAGAAGGACGGCGGCACGGGCCGCGTCTCGGCGAACTCCAGCACGTTCGAGCTGCTGCGGGTCGGGGACGAGCTGTATCTGAAGGCCCCGGCGGAGTTCTGGTCGCGCGGGAGCGCGGGCAAGGGCGGCAGCGGCGGGAGCGGCGCCGGCAGCGACCTCGGGACCGGCGCCCCGGCCTCCGCGAAGCCGGACGGCGCGGCGGCGGCCGGCAAGCTCGTCGACAAGTACGTGAAGGTGCCGTCCGGCGACCCCGCCTACCAGCAGCTGCGCGGCTTCACCGACAAGAACCTGCTGCTGGACGGGCTGCTGAGCCTGCACGGCAAGCTCTCCCGCGGTGAGCACGGCAGCGTCTCGGGCACCCGCACGATCCGCGTCGCCGGCTCCGGCGGTGCGGGCGGCACCCTCGACGTCTCCCTCAAGGGCACGCCGTATCCCCTGCGGGTGCAGCGCGCGGGCAACGCGGGCCAGCTGGAGCTGGACGGCTGGGGCAAGGACTTCGCCCTCGCCGCACCGGCGAAGGGCGACACGGTGGACTACGGCAAGCAGCTCCAGATTCCGGGCACGTAGGCCCTGCGGGGCTAGCCCCGCTTCCGGCCCCGCCGCAGAAGCTTCGGCAACGCGGCCGGCATCGCGCGCCGCGTCGTCGCCGGTGTCGGCAGCGGCGTTGCCGCGAGCGAGCCGTCCGGCAGGTCCGTCGTGCCGCCCGAGGGGGTGAGCCGGAGAACCCGGCAGTCCGCCGCCCACCGCTCCTCGACGCGCTCCGCGTCCGGCGCGTTCAGCCGCTTGGACTTGAGCTCCGCGACCGCCGCGGCCCACTCCTCGCCGCGCGCCGGCAGCTCGCCGACCGTCGCGGTCCAGGCGACGAGCCGGCCGCCCTTGTCCTTGCTGCGCACCGTCACGGTCGCCGTCGCGCCGTCCGTGAGGCCGAGGTCGTCCAGCGGCTGCTCGCCGGGTCCGCCGACGATGTGCGCGGCACCCTCGTGCCAGACGTGCCACAGGGCACGGCTGGGCCCACTCGGGCCCTGCACCCAGATCAGGCCGGACTTCTTGGTGGCCTCTTCGATCAGCGCCTGCGTCAGCATCATGGCCTCACTCTAAGACGTACCACCGGCCGGCCGGGCGGCCTGCCTGTCCGGCCGATTGCGGCCGGGGTGTGGTCCGGTGCGGACGCTGCCGGTCCAGGGTGTTCGCCGTTGCGGCGGCGGGGGAGCTGTCCGCCGGGTGGGCGGCGAGGCGTCGTGGTGAGGGTCCGGCGGCCTGTGTGGCCACCGCGAGCGCCGCGTTCGCCGCGATACACCGGCCGGCCAGGCCCTAGGCTGAGGGAGTGAGTGCATCCCCCACCCATCGTGAAGCGGTCGCGACCGCAGCCCCCCAGCTCCCGGCGCACGCCGCGCCGCTCCGTCTCGACTTCGTGCTGCTCGCGATCGCCATCGCCGGCGTCTCCCTGTCGGCGCCGCTCATCGCGGCGACCGCCGCCTCCGCGCTCGCCATCGCCTTCTGGCGCAACGCCATGGCGGTCGGGGTGCTCACTCCGCTCGTGCTCGTACGCCACCGCGCCGAGCTGCGCGCGGTGGGGCGGCGGGCCGCCCTGCTGGCCGTGGCCTCCGGCGCGCTGCTGGCGCTGCACTTCGGGGTGTGCCCACTTGACACCTCGTATGCGGCAGAGGGAGGGTCGGGGCCATGCGCACCCGAATTCT
>NZ_JBFAPH010000483.1:0-3560 GCF_040675635.1 Streptomyces sp. NPDC049577 | reverse complement strand
CCCGCCCCAGGTCACCTGGGCCACGCACGGCGAACCGTTCGTCGCCGCAGTCGAGAACGGGCCGCTGTGCGCCACCCAGTTCCACCCCGAGAAGTCCGGCGACGCCGGAGCCCAGCTGCTGACCAACTGGATCGAGACGCTCTGATGCCCACGCTTGAACTGCTTCCCGCCGTCGACGTCCGGGACGGGCAGGCCGTCCGCCTGGTGCACGGCGAGTCCGGGTCCGAGACCTCCTACGGCGACCCGCTGGCCGCCGCGCAGGCCTGGCAGCGGGCCGGCGCCGAGTGGCTGCACCTGGTCGACCTGGACGCCGCCTTCGGCACCGGCGACAACCGCGAGCAGATCGCCGACGTCGTCCGTTCGATGGACATCAAGGTCGAGCTGTCCGGCGGCATCCGCGACGACGCCTCCCTGGCCGCCGCCCTCGCCACCGGCTGCACCCGCGTCAACCTGGGCACCGCCGCCCTGGAGAGCCCCGAGTGGGTCGCCAGGGTCATCGCCGAGCACGGCGACCGCATCGCCGTCGGCCTGGACGTCCGCGGCACCACCCTGCGCGGCCGCGGCTGGACCCGCGACGGCGGCGACCTCTACGAGACGCTCGCCCGGCTCGACTCCGAGGGCTGCGCCCGCTACGTCGTCACCGACATCGCCAAGGACGGCACCCTCCAGGGCCCCAACCTGGACCTGCTGAAGAACGTCTGCGCCGTCACCGACCGGCCGGTCGTCGCCTCCGGCGGAGTCTCCTCCCTTGACGATCTGCGTGCGATCGCCACCCTGGTACCGGAGGGTGTCGAAGGAGCCATCGTCGGCAAGGCCCTCTACGCCAAGGCGTTCACCTTGGAAGAGGCCCTGGAGGCAGTGTCCGCATGAGTGAGACCCCGGCCACGCGGCGAGTGCAGACGGACAGTCCTTGGGAAGAGACGATCGGTTTCGCACGCGCCGTGGCGGCCGGGGACCGGGTGTACGTGGCCGGCACGATGCCGCTGGTCGACGGCGTCCTCCAGGGCGAGGGCGATCCCTACGAGCAGGCCATGGCCGCCTTCTCCAACGCGCTCGCCGCGCTGAAGAAGCTCGGTCTGGGCCCCGAGTCCGTCGTGCGCACCCGGATGTACCTGACCCACGCGCGGGACGTGGACGCGGTGGGCCGCGCCCACCGGGAGCTCTTCGGCGAGATCAGGCCCGCCGCCACCATGGTCGTGGTGTCCGGCTTCGTCGACTCGCGCGTCCTGGTCGAAGTAGAAGTAGAAGCTTTCAGAGGAGAACCCGCGTGACCCTGGCGGTCCGAGTCATCCCCTGCCTGGACGTCGACAACGGCCGGGTCGTCAAGGGCGTCAACTTCCAGAACCTGCGCGACGCCGGCGACCCCGTCGAGATGGCCCGCGTCTACGGCGAGGAGGGCGCCGACGAGCTCACCTTCCTCGACATCACCGCCTCCTCCGGCAACCGCGAGACCACCTACGACGTGGTGCGCCGCACCGCCGAGCAGGTCTTCATCCCGCTGACCGTCGGCGGCGGCGTCCGCACCGCCGACGACGTGGACAAGCTCCTGCGCGCCGGAGCCGACAAGGTCGGTGTCAACACCGCCGCCATCGAGCGCCCCGACGTCATCCGCGAGATCGCCGAGCGCTTCGGCCGCCAGGTCCTGGTGCTGTCCGTCGACGCCCGCCGCACGCCGTCCGGCTCCTTCGAGGTCACCACCCACGGCGGCCGCCGTGGCACCGGCCTGGACGCCGTCGAATGGGCCCACCGCGCCGCCGAACTGGGCGCCGGCGAGATCCTGCTGAACTCCATGGACGCGGACGGCACCAAGGACGGCTACGACACCGAAATGATCACGGCGGTGCGCCAGCACGTCTCCGTCCCCGTCATCGCCAGCGGCGGCGCGGGCCGGCTGGAGCACTTCGCCCCGGCGGTCGCCGCCGGCGCGGACGCGGTACTGGCGGCGTCGGTCTTCCACTTCGGCGACCTGCGCATCCACGACGTGAAGAACGCCCTGCGCGAGGCGGGGAACCCGGTCCGCTAGCGCCGGGCAGCCCTCCGGCCACGGGGGAAAGCCCCCGTACCCACCCTCCTGCGGACCCCATGGTCCGGCGTCCGTACCGCTCCTAGGGTCGTGATCACCGCCCTTCACACCCCAGGAGCACCATGCGCGTCACACCCCTGCTCGCAGCCGCGCTCGGGCTGGCCGGCGTCGTCGCCGGCGCCGGCCCCGCGACGGCACGAGCCGATTCATTACCGGTGCCGGCCCTCGACTGGGGGCCCTGTCCGGTGGCCCAGAAGGAGCTGACCGAGGCGGGCGCGGAGTGCGCGCAGCTGACCGTGCCCCTCGACCACGCCGACCCCGGCGGCCGCACCATCCGGATCGCCGTCTCCCGCGTCAAGGCCAAGGACAGGGCGCACCGGCGCGGCATCCTGCTCTCCAACCCCGGCGGCCCGGGCGGCCCGGGCCTGGGGAACACCCTGGCCCTGCGCGCGACGCTCGGGGACGTCGCGGACCGCTACGACCTCATCGGCTTCGACCCGCGCTTCCTCGGCGGGTCCACCCCGATCGGCTGCGGCCCCGCCGCACCCCCGGACCCGCCGCGCACGACGACCACCCCGCGCACCGACTTCGAGGACGGCGTGCGCCGCGCCCGCCGGACGGCCGGGCGCTGCTTCGCCCACGGCGACAACGCGGCGCTGCTCCCGCACGCCACCTCCCGCGAGGTCGCCCGCGACATGGACGCGATCCGCACCGCCCTGGGCGAGGACAAGCTGTCCTACTACGGCGTCTCCTACGGCGCCGACCTCGGAGCCGTCTACACACAGATGTTCCCCGGCCGCGTCGACCGCGTGGTCATCGACTCCTCGACCGACCCCGGCGCCACCCAGTACGAGCTGTTCCAGCGGGCGGGCAAGCCCCTGGAGGAGGGACTCGACGAGTGGGCGGCGTGGACCGCCCGGCACGCGGACACCTACCGCCTCGGCCGCACCGGCCCCGAGGTGCGCGCGACCGTCCAGCGCCTGCTCGACGGCGCCGAGCGGCGGCCCGTCCCCATCGCCGGCACCCGGCTGAACGCGCCCCTGCTGCGCCTGTTCCTGCGGCAGTTCGTCCAGCACCAGGAGAACGACCCCGCCCTCGCCCGCACCGTGCGCACCCTGGTGGACGCGGCGGACGGCAAGCCGGTCGAGCCGAACCCGGAGCTCGCCGCCATGCTCGACTTCCTGAACTCGCCCGACGTCGGCGACGCCATGACCGGCGGGGCGATCTTCATGTGCGGCGACCGCGGCTGGCCCGCCGGCGGCTGGCCCAAGGACCCCGGGACGTACTGGAAGAACATCGTCCGCAGCCGCGCCGCCGAGCCCGTCTTCGGCCCGCTCGTCAACGACATGACGGCTCCCTGCCCCTTCTGGAAGACCGAACCCCGCGAACCCGCCACCCGGATCGGCAACTCCGTACCCGTCCTGATGCTCCAGGCCAGGCGGGACAACAACGTGCCCTACGACGGCGCTGGAGTCGACCTGCCGCACCATCTCGCCCAGCCAGGCGATCAGGTCCTCCAGGTCGTCCGACTTCAGAT
>NZ_JBFAPH010000482.1:0-3588 GCF_040675635.1 Streptomyces sp. NPDC049577 | reverse complement strand
CGGGTCGCGGTGGCGCCGTACCTGCTCGCCCCCGGGGACTTCGCCCGCCGCGCCGGGGCGGACGCCACCGGCGCGGACCTCGTCTCGGCGCCCCTGGGCCCGCACGGGGCCGTCGCCCGCTTGGTCCTGCGCCGTTACGACGAGACGGCTCCGGCGGCCGCCGCCCGGGGTGCGTTCCGCCCGGCCGGGGCCGACGATGGGGAGCATGGAACGGTCACGACGGGTGCGTATCCGCAGGGTCTACGACGAGCCTGAGGAGGCGGACGGCAGCCGGGTGCTGGTCGACCGCATCTGGCCCCGGGGCCTGAGCAAGGACGCGGCCGCCCTCGACGAGTGGTGCAAGGACGTCGCGCCCTCCACCGAGTTGCGCACCTGGTACGGCCACGACCCGGCCCGCTTCGAGGAGTTCGGCCGCCGCTACCGCGCGGAACTGCGCGAGCCGGACCGGGCGGCGGCCCTGAAGCACCTGAAGGACCTGGCCCGGGGCGGGCATCTCACCCTGCTCACCGCGACGAAGGACACCGCCGTCAGCGCGGCGGTCGTGATCCAGAGCGAGCTGACAGGGTCGCAGTAGCGATCCGGGAACGAAACGGTACCGGCGCCTCCCATTCTATGAGTGTCACCGCGACGCCCACGGGAAAGAGGAGGTGCCCCTCATGACCAAGCTCGTCCGCCGCGTCAGCCGCCCCGTCGTCTGAGGCCCCGCCCGTAGATCCGGGACCGTACGAGGGTCCGGCTCACCCGGACCCCGAGGCCACCGAGGGAGGTTCCCATGCGCAAGCTCGTCCGCCGCGTCAACCGCCCCGCCATCTGAGCCCACTCGGACGCCCGGGGCCACCCGGGCACCCGAGACCACCGACGGAGGTGAATCCCGATGACCAAGCCCGTGCGCCGCATCGTCCGCGGCGAGATCTGAGGCCGCTCGAACAACCCGAGGCCACTCAGCGATCGGCCGGCTGACGGCCGGATGTGTGCCGGGGAGGGCTCTTCGAGCCCTCCCCTCGCACGTGTGTGTACCCTCCGGCCACGCCCAGAAGGAGACTTCCATCCCATGCACCAGACGGAACGCGTCACCCGCATCGTCGCCCAGCCCGGTCGCGGCCTGCTCGCCGCCACCACCCACGGCCGGCTGCACCGCTACGACACCGATCTGAACCTGGTCCGCTCCTCGCACTCCGGGACGGTGGCCCAGCAGCCCTCGGGCGTGCCGGTGTACGCGGTGCTCGTCACGGACGACTGGATCGTCACCCGGGACAAGCTGGGCACCATCTGCCGCTGGGACGCCGAGACGCTCCGGCTCGTCGACCGCCTCGACGCCACGGCCACCTGCGACCCCTCGCAGCTGATGGAGGGGGAGCAGCCCTCGCCGACCATCCTGCGCGGCATCGGCCTGTGGAAGGGCAAGATCTACGTCGACAACGGCTACTTCCAGCTCGTCGTCCTGGACCTGGAGACCTTCACCGTCGAGCGCGTGGTGCTCTGGCCGCACGGCTACGACATGCTGGAGTGGTTCTGCACCGACGCCCCCGGCGTGCACGCGATCTCCGACCGCAACGGGCGCGTCCACCTGGGATCGCTGGAGGACCTCTCCTTCCCCACCGTGGTGGAGATCGACTCCTCCAACGTCCACCGGCTCGTGTACGACCGCCGTCACCGGCGGTTCTGGGCCACTACCGACGGCGGCTTCGGCGAGGACCGCAACATACGCAACGGCGTGTGCGTCCTGGGCCTGGACGGCGAGGTGCAGCACCGCCTGAACTTCGCCGTCAACGACGTCGAAGGCCTCGTCTTCTCCCCCGACTTCACCACGGCCTACTCCGGCGGCTTCGACAACGAGCTGCTGATCATCGACAACACCGCACCCGAACCGCGCATCACCTCCCGCGTCGGCGGCTTCAGCCACCAGATCATCGACATCGCCCTCGACGACGACGGCGCCCTGCACGTCCTGGGCCAGGACGGCGAGATCGTCAAGCTGGCCCCGGACGGCACGTACCTCACCCGCCTGGACTACGAGCGGCAGTGCGTGTGGGACGTCCAGCCGCTGCCGGGTGACAGCAGGGACCTGCTGGTCGCCACCGACGACGGCACCGCCGTGGTCCGGCTGGAGGAGCACGTCGCGGGCCTCCCGGCGCTGCGGCTCGTCGAACAGCGCCCGAGCGGCTTCGGGTTCACCCGCCGCGTGCTGCCCACCGGTGACGGCTGGGTCGGCATCGCCTGGGACCGGACGGTCCTCCGCGCGGCGGGCGGCGAGACGCTCTGGTCGGTGGAGCTGCCCGGGATCGTGCACACCCTCTCCGTCTCCCCCGACGGGGAGCGGGTCCTGGTGGCCTGCAACGCGGGCGGCCTCGAACTGGACATGGCCACCGGCACGGAGCTGAGCCGTATCGACGGGCTGCCCGCCTCCGCGTGGGCCACCGCCTACCTGCCCGACGGCTCCCGGCTGCTGGGCACCCGCAACGGGCAGCTGGCCGCCTACGACCCGGCCGGCGAGCCGACGTGGACCGTGGACCTCGGCGGCTACCCCAAGCGGCTGGACGTCGACGGCGGCGTGGTGCGCGTCTCCGGCGCCGGCGGCATCAAGGAGTACGTGCCGGGCGAGGACAAGCCGGCCCGCGTCTTCTCCGAGTTCCTCGACAACACCGTCGAGAACCACACCGTCATCGACGGCGTCCTGTGCGCCGTCACCTACGGCATGCAGGTCGGCGCCTACGACCACGAGACCGGCGAACTGCTGGCCCTGGTCGAGGACCTGCCGGACTTCGCCAAGGGCATCGCCTCGCTGCGCGACGCCGCCGGACGGCCGCTGGTCGTGGTCGGCGGACGCGGCGGCTGGCTGCGGCTGTTCCGCCTCGACCGCGGCCGCCCGGAGCAGGTGCTCACCCCCGTACGGGATCTGTGGCTGCCGGGAGCCGTCGCCCCGGCGTGGTCGGGGTGAGCGCACCGGCCGCCACCGAGCGCGCGGAACCGTCACCCTTCCGGGACCCGCGGTTCCGCGTGTTCGCCGCGGGCAACGTCGTCAACAACGTCGGCGAGGCCGTGTACGCGACGGTGCTGCCGCTGCTCGCCTACGACCTGACCGGTTCGCTCGCGGTCATGTCGCTGCTGGCGGCGGCCGTGCCGGTCAGTCTGCTGCTGGCCCCGTGGCTGGGGTCGGCGGCGGACCGCTGGGGGCCGCGCGTGCTGGTCGTCCCCGGGCTGCTCGTCCAGGCCGCCGCGGGCCTGGCCATGAACCTGTGCCTGGTCGCCGGCCGGGCGCCGGTGTGGCTGTTCTTCGGCTGCGCACTGCTCGTGGCGGTCGGCGGGGCCGCGTACCGCACCGGCTGGATGGCGGGCACCCCCGCCATGTTCCCGCGCAGCCCGGTCCGGGCGCGGGGCACGCTCAACAGCCTGTTCTTCGCGACGACCCTGGCCGGCCCGCTGCTCACCGCCGGCTGTCTGCCGCTGATCGGCTACACGGGCCTGCTCTGGATCAACCTCGCGACGTTCTTCGCGCCGATCGTGGTCTGGGCGCTGGGCGTCCACCCCGAGCGGCGCACGGCGGCGAAGACGGCGCAGGGCGGCGGTCCCGGCGGCTGGAAGCTGTCG
>NZ_JBFAPH010000481.1:0-3595 GCF_040675635.1 Streptomyces sp. NPDC049577 | reverse complement strand
GCCTGACGGCCGACGTGGTACCGCATGGTGGCGTGCAGCAGACGGATCTTCTGCGCCGAGCGCAGCCCGTGTCCCCGCGGCTCCAGCCCCCCGTCGTCGAGGACGTCGACCACGAACTGCGAGGTCTCCATCAGCCTTCGGTACACCCCCGAGGTCAGCCGCTGCGAACGTGCGAGCACCTCGGCCCCGTCTCCGCAGCCGTAGCACAGGGGGAGGGAGCCGCACAGCAGCGTCGAGACGACCAGCGCCTCGTAGCGGCCCAGCAGCGCGCGACCGCGTTCGATCAGCTTCGGATCGGCCCACTCGGGCAGTACCGAGCTCAGTTCGAAGTAGCTCTGGAGCCGGGGCGGCAGGCCGGCGGGCGGCACGTCGCTGTTCCTGCCGAACGCGCTCAGCGCCTGCCGTACCTCTTCCTGTCTCCCCAGCTCGTAGATCTCGGCGATCGCGGCGTCGCCCGCCGCATCACCGGTCCCACGCATCCGGTCCAGCACCTCGTCCGTCCACGCACCGGCAGGCATCTTCTGCCTCCTCGAAGTAGTCACGAATGAAGCCCACCTCTACCAGTCCGGAGAGGGCACCGGCGAGAGCAACACTCATACGGGGAGCGGCGGGGCGTGCGGCCTCGGCCTTCGGTGGGCTGGACGCTCCGGCCCCGCCACCCGCCCGCGGCCGCCGGCGGGCGCCCTTCACGCGTCCTCTCCCGCCGCGGCCGCTGCCCGGTACGCGGCGGCTTGCAGGGTGAACATCTGCCGGTACTCGCCCGGTTGACCGTCCGCGGCGGTGTGTGTCATGAGGTCCCGGTGGGTGCCGGACTCGATGATGCGCCCGTCGCGGAAGACGTAGATCACGTCGCACTCGGTCACACTGGCCAGCCGGTGGGAGATCAGGACGGTGATGCGGTCCGGCCGGCGCCGCCCGTGGAGCACTGCCTCGTAGACCGCGTGTTCGGCGCGGGCGTCCATGCTGGCCGTCGGCTCGTCCAGCACCAGCACCGCGGCATCCTGGTACAGACCCCGGGCCACGGCCACCTTGGCCCAGTTCCCGCCCGACAGTTCCTGTCCGTTCTTGAAGCGCTTGGACAGCGGGGTGGCCCACTGCTGCGGCAGGCCGGCGATGACGCGGTCCGCCCCGGACTCGGTCACGGCCGCGAGGGCCCGCCGCGGGTCGGCCTCGGTGATGGTCCCCGCGCCGATCGTGACATTGGCCAGCGCCGACAGCGGCCAGGCGACCGGGTCCTGGAGAACCATGGCGACCTGGGCCTGAATGCTCTCGGCGTCGACCTCCCGCACCTCCACGTCGTCCCAGCGGATGGTGCCCTCGGTCGGCGTGTACAGCCCTGCCAGGAGCTTGGCCATCGTCGACTTGCCCGACCCGTTCGCCCCGACGAACGCCACCGTGGATCCCGCCTCCAGCGTCATCGACACCCCCCGCAGCGCGGCCCGGCCGGCCTCCGGATACGTGTAGTGGGCGTCGGTGACGGTGATGGTCTTCACCCGGTCCGGCAGGCGCCGTCCCGTACGGTGCGGTTGCAGGGCGCGGCAGCGCTCCAGGTGCCGCTCGAGGTCGTCGATCCACAGGGCGTGCTCGTAGATCTGGTGCATGGCCAGCACGACACTCACCAGCGTGCCACGGCTGGCGCGGATCGCCAGGAACGCGCCGCCGCCCGCAGCCAGCGGCAGCCGGCCCGTCGCCGTCATCCACCCCAGCACCGCATACGTGGCACCGACCGTCAGGCCGCCCACCGCCCGGCCCCACAGCGAGACGTTCGCCTCCTGCCGCCCCAGCCGGGCGTCCTCCTCCTCGATGCGCCGGGCGAAGCGCTCGTGCTCCTCCAGCAGTGCCTCCTGCGCCGTGGAGGCGCGCACCTCCGGAGCCGAGTCGCGGTCGAGAAGGAGCCAGGTGAACAGGCGGATACGGCGCTGGAGGGTGCTGTAGCGGCTGTGGGAGAGGAACTGCGCGCGTGCCGAGCGCACCGCCGCGTATCCCTGGGGAACCACGGACAGCACCAGAAGGGGCAGCAGCACGGGGTGCAGGACGGCCAGGACGCCGGCGGCCCCGATCAGGCCGAGTACGGCGTGCGCGAGCTGGATCAGCTGCGGCACGGCCTGGCGCATGTAGTACAGGCCGCGGTCGTTGGCCTTGTTGGCCTCGTCGGCGAAGGCGGCATCGTCCACCGCCTCCAGGCGCACATGGCAGTTGAGCCTCAGGAATTCCAGCTCCACCGCGCGCCGGACCTTCGGTGTGAGCGCCGCCTGCCCGCGCGCGACACCGAAGTCGAGCAGGCCCTGCGCCGCCATCAGGCCGGCGACCAGCGCGAGGGAGGGAAGGGCGTGCTGAATGCGCTCGGAGGTCGCGCCCTGGGCGAAGAGCGCCGAGAGCACGCGCACCGAGGCCAGCAGCCCGAACGCGCTCATCATCGACGATCCCAGCTGCAGCACCACGACCACGACGGTGGCCCGCGCATCGGCCCGGTAGGCCAGACCGAGCACCCTGCGGCAGATGGCCGGAAGCCGGCCGAGAATCCGCCACACACTGGTGCGGGCGGCTTCACCGTCCCACTGCATCCAGTACGCGCTCTTCAGCTCGTCGCCGACCTCCTCACCCTCCGGAGCCGCCGCGGCCCGCGCCGGAGGCAGCGGCAACAGCACACCCCGGCGCGGGCCGGGCACCTCCGTCCGGCTCCCCGGCTTGTTGTCGCCCGCGTTGTCGTTCGCGTCACTCATCGACGATCCCCCTCACCCTCGTGCCATGGACACCTCCGGCGTGGGCAACTCCCACGCGAGCGCGCCGGCCGTGCCGGGGAAATGGGTCAGCGAAGCCAGCCCACATCCGTGTACGGCCAGCCGTGCGCTATGCCCTCCAGCGCCGCGACCGTGTACTCCACCGTCGGCTCGGGAAGCGTGTGCAGTGGCCACCACTGCCACTTCACGCACCGGTCCGGCTCCATCACGCGCGGCTCGCCGTGCCACCGGTGCACGCGGAAGAACAGCTGCAACCGGGGCACGGTGTTCTCGGCGCCGAGAAGATGGACGGTGTGCACAAGCTCCAGGTCGGGCTCGTGCACCGTGACACCGAGCTCCTCACGGGCTTCCCGCACGGCGCAGGCCCGTGCGCTCTCCCGCTCCACGTGCCCTGCGGGCACATGCCACACATTCGCCGCGAACAGCGCGTCCGGGGGGCGCAGCCCCAGCAGGACGTGACCGTCCCGCTCGAAGACCAGGTGTGCGCCGAGGACGTTCGGCAGGAACGACATGGGGTCTCCTCTCTGGTGCAGGGCCCGCGGCCCGGCCATCGGTATGGGCGCATCGACGTGCTGCCGGCCCGTTCACGGGCCGTCACCAGCGGCATGCGCCGGGATCATGATGGTGGTGTAGAGGGCGCCGGCGACGAAGTTGTGCAACACGGCACGGGTGTAGGGGTGGCAATCGGGAGGCGGGGCACCGGGATCGACCCAGAACAGGCCGGTGTGGGAGGGCTCCCTGTTGTACGGTTCGCCCTCCCAGCGCCGGGCGGTGAAGGCCACACCGATGCGACGCCGTCCGTCCGCACCCAAGCAGTGGACCAGCTGACAGAACTCCAGGTCCGAGGGCAGGAC
>NZ_JBFAPH010000480.1:0-3607 GCF_040675635.1 Streptomyces sp. NPDC049577 | reverse complement strand
AGCACCACATCCTGCGTCTCCAGACCGGCCGATGCATGATGCCGCCGCTGTTCGGCCCTCGTGTACAGAGCAACACCACTCATCGAAATCCCCCAACTCGGCTGTGTGGAAGCACTTGGTGGGCGGCTCGTGCTCGCGCGGAGCGAGAGCGTCGGTCTGCGGGTCGAGCGCGGCCCTGGTGTCTTGCCATGACCGTCGCACGCAGGGGGGACGCGTCGACAGTGACCCGGGCACGAGTGGGGGATGAATGCCGGCAGGGGTGGACTGTGAGGAATTCACATCCGCCCCTGACCTGCGGCGATGCGCGTCGGCGCGGGTGGGGCGCAGAGGGGTCCCGGGCGACGGGAGGGACGACGAAAACACCCTCTGACCTGGGAGAAATCCCAGGTCAGAGGGTGTTTGTCCGTGTCGGGACGGCGGGATTTGAACCCACGACCCCTTGACCCCCAGTCAAGTGCGCTACCAAGCTGCGCCACGTCCCGGTGCCGTGTCCCATCCGGTGTCGTTCCCGGTGGGGCGTGCAGGAAGAAAATATCCTGTTCCGCCCCGTGATCCAAATCCGGGGTGTGCGGGCCCGCGGAGCGGCCTCCCGCAGGTTCACTCTCGCGAGCTATTGACGAAACATACGGAGGTCTGCATAGTTATACCTAACAGCGCATGGAGAGCGCATCGCACCGTTGAAGGAGACCCCCGTGACCGAGCGCGTCGTACTCGCCTATTCCGGCGGCCTGGACACCTCCGTCGCCATCGGCTGGATCGCCGAGGAGACGGGCGCCGAGGTCATCGCCGTCGCCGTGGATGTCGGTCAGGGCGGCGAGGACCTGGACGTCATCCGCAAGCGCGCCCTCGCCTGCGGTGCGGTGGAGGCGGAGGTCGCCGACGCCAAGGACGAGTTCGCCGAGGAGTACTGCCTCCCGGCGATCAAGGCCAACGCCCTGTACATGGACCGCTACCCGCTGGTCTCGGCGCTCTCGCGGCCGACCATCGTCAAGCATCTGGTCGCGGCCGCGCGGAAGCACGGTGCGACCACCGTCGCCCACGGCTGCACCGGCAAGGGCAACGACCAGGTCCGGTTCGAGGCGGGCATCTCCTCGCTCGCGCCCGAGCTGAAGTGCATCGCCCCGGTCCGGGACTACGCCATGACCCGGGACAAGGCCATCGCCTTCTGCGAGGCCAAGGGCCTGCCGATCGCGACGACCAAGAAGTCGCCCTACTCCATCGACCAGAACGTCTTCGGCCGGGCCGTCGAGACGGGCTTCCTGGAGGACATCTGGAACGCCCCGATCGAGGACGTCTACGACTACACGGCCAACCCCGCCACCCCCCGGGACGCCGACGAGGTGGTCATCACCTTCGAGCAGGGCGTTCCCGTGGCGATCGACGGCAAGGCCGTCACCGTCCTCCAGGCCATCCAGCAGCTCAACGAGCGGGCCGGGGCCCAGGGCGTCGGCCGGATCGACATGGTCGAGGACCGGCTGGTCGGCATCAAGTCCCGGGAGATCTACGAGGCGCCCGGCGCGATCGCGCTGATCACCGCGCACCAAGAGCTGGAGAACGTCACGGTCGAGCGCGAGCTCGCCCGCTACAAGCGGCAGGTCGAGCAGCGCTGGAGCGAGCTCGTCTACGACGGTCTGTGGTTCTCCCCGCTCAAGCGGGCCCTGGACGGCTTCATCGCCGAGGCCAACCAGCACGTCTCCGGCGACATCCGGATGACCCTGCACGGCGGCCGGGCCGTCGTCACGGGCCGGAAGTCCGCGCAGTCCCTGTACGACTTCAACCTCGCCACCTACGACACGGGCGACACCTTCGACCAGTCCATGTCCAAGGGCTTCATCGAGATCTTCGGCCTGTCGTCGAAGATCGCGGCCAAGCGGGACCTGGTGTGAGCGATCAGCAGGACGTACGTCTCTGGGGCGGGCGGTTCGCCGACGGGCCGGCCGAGGCCCTCGCGAAGCTCTCCGCCTCCGTGCACTTCGACTGGCGGCTCGCCCCCTACGACATCGCCGGTTCCCGGGCCCACGCCCGCGTGCTGCACAAGGCCGGGCTGCTCACCGGTGACGAGCTGGAGCGGATGATCGCCGGCCTCGACCGGCTGGAGGCCGACGTCGCCGCCGGTACCTTCACCGGCACCGTCGCCGACGAGGACGTCCACACCGCGCTCGAGCGCGGGCTGCTGGAGCGGCTCGGCCCCGAGCTCGGCGGGAAGCTGCGGGCCGGGCGGTCCCGGAACGACCAGGTCGCCACGCTGTTCCGGATGTACCTGCGGGACCACGCGCGGATCATCGGCGGTCTGATCGCCGACCTCCAGGAGGCCCTCGTCGGTCTCGCCGAGGCCCATCCCGACGTGGCCATGCCGGGCCGTACGCACCTCCAGCACGCCCAGCCGGTCCTCTTCGCCCACCATGTGCTCGCACACGTCCAGGCGTTCTCGCGGGACGCCGAGCGGCTGCGGCAGTGGGACGAGCGCACGGCGGTCTCCCCGTACGGGTCGGGCGCGCTCGCCGGGTCCTCCCTCGGGCTGGACCCGGAGGCGGTCGCCGCCGACCTGGGCTTCGAGCGCGGCAGCGCCGGCAACTCCATCGACGGCACGGCCTCGCGGGACTTCGTCGCCGAGTTCGCCTTCATCACGGCGATGATCGGCGTCGATCTGTCGCGGATCGCGGAGGAGGTCATCATCTGGAACACGAAGGAGTTCTCCTTCGTGACCCTGCACGACGCCTTCTCCACCGGCTCCTCGATCATGCCGCAGAAGAAGAACCCCGACATCGCCGAGCTGGCGCGCGGCAAGTCCGGCCGGCTCATCGGCAATCTCACCGGGCTGCTGGCCACGCTCAAGGCCCTGCCGCTCGCCTACAACCGCGACCTCCAGGAGGACAAGGAGCCGGTCTTCGACTCCTGCGACCAGCTGGAGGTCCTCCTCCCGGCCTTCACCGGGATGATGGCCACCCTCACCGTCCACCGCGAGCGCATGGCGGAGCTGGCCCCCGCGGGCTTCTCGCTCGCCACGGACATCGCCGAGTGGCTGGTCCGGCAGGGTGTGCCCTTCCGGGTGGCCCACGAGGTGGCGGGCGCGTGCGTCAAGGAGTGCGAGGCGGAGGGCATCGAGCTGCACGAGCTGACGGACGAACGGTTCGCCGCCATCTCCCCGCATCTCACCCCCGAGGTCCGCACGGTCCTCGACGTGCCGGGCGCGCTCGCCTCCCGCAGCGGCCGGGGCGGCACGGCCCCGTCGGCCGTCGCGGTCCAGCTCCAGGAGGTCAAGGCTGACCTCGCGGTCCAGCGGGCCTGGGCGCGCTGAGACGATGACAACCCGAGTGAGACGCATTTGTCTCACTCGGGTTATCGTCGTCTCATGAGTGTCGACCGAGACCATGTGCTGCGGACCGCCGCGTCCCTGCTCACCCGCAAGCCGACCGCCTCCATGGACGAGATCGCCAAGGCGTCCGGGATCGGCCGCGCCACCCTGCACCGCCACTTCGCCGGCCGCGACGCCCTCGTCCGCGCCCTGGAGGAGCTCGGCATCGAGCGGTTCGCCCGGGCCCTGGACGCGGCCCGGGTGGACGAGGGCGACGCGGCCGAGGCCGTCCGCCGGCTGATCGCCGAGGCC
>NZ_JBFAPH010000479.1:0-3622 GCF_040675635.1 Streptomyces sp. NPDC049577 | reverse complement strand
GGGACCGTGTGGGAGAGTAGGACGCCGCCGAACTATTGTTGAGAGAAAGCCCTGGCAGGGTTCCCCTGCCAGGGCTTTCTCGCGTTTACCCCCAATTCTTGAACGTCGCGGTGGAGGCTAGACCGCCACCACGCGGCCCGTGGCCTCGCCGTCCTCGTCGTCCTGCCGGACGGCGGCGTTGCGTTCGGCCCAGGCGAGCAGGGCGGATCGGCAGGCGCGGTCCATGTGCCGCAGGTCGCTGAGGTCGAGTTCGACGGCGGGCGCGCGGCCGGGGCCGTGGCCGCGGCGGGGCAGGGCGTCGAGTTCGTCCAGCAGCTTGGGCAGGCGCAGGAAGTTGGCGTTGCCGAGCACCCGGACCCGGACGACTCCGTCGGCCCTGCGCACCGTCTCGATGTGGACGTGCGAGCTCTCCCAGGCGGCCTTGACGACGGCCATGAGGAGGCCGATGAGGACGCCCTCGAAGAGGTTGGTGATGACGATTGCCGCCGTGGTCACCAGGAGGACGGCGACCTCGCCGCGCTGCTCGCGCCACAGCGGACCGAGCTCCCTGCCGGGCAGCAGCTTCCAGCCGGCGTGGACGAGCACCCCGGCCAGCGCGGCGACGGGGATCAGTTCCAGGGCCCAGGGCAGCAGCGTCGCGAAGACCAGCAGCCACACTCCGTGCAGAACGCGCGAGGCCTTGGTGCGCGCGCCGGCGTTGACGTTGGCCGAGCTGCGCACGATGACGGCCGTCATCGGCAGCGCGCCCAGGGCGCCGCAGACGGTGTTGCCCGCGCCCTGGGCGATGAGCTCCCGGTTGAAGTCGGTGCGGGGGCCGTCGTGCAGCCGGTCGACCGCCGCCGCGCTGAACAGTGACTCGGCCGAGGCGATCAGGGCGAAGGCCAGGACGGTGCCCAGTACGCCGAACTCGGTCAGTCGCGCGAAGTCGCCGCTGCCCGGTGGCTGCACGGCGTCCAGCAGTCCGCGCACGCGCACCCGGTCGACGGGCAGCCGCAGCACGGTCACGACGGTCGTCGCCAGGGCGACCGCGACCAGCGGCGCCGGCACCACCCGGGCGGCCCGCCGCCAGCGCGGCCACACCACCAGCATCGCTGCCGTACCCGCGCCCACCGCGACGGCGACCAGCGCGTCGGGCGAGCTGACGGTTTCGGTGAGCAGTGTCGCGAGGCCGCCCAGTTTCTCCAGCCCGCCGGCGGGAGCGTCCGCGTCGGCGAGGGCGTACAGCTGTCCGGCGATCAGGACGACGCCGATGCCGGCGAGCATGCCCTGGACGACCGCCACGGAGATCGCGCGGAACCAGCGGCCCAGCCGCAGCAGCCCCATCGCGATCTGGAGCAGCCCGGCGGTGAGCACCAGGACGCCGAGCGCGCGCAGCCCGTACTCCCGCACGGCCTCGTAGACCAGCACGGTCAGCCCGGCCGCGGGGCCGCTGACCTGCAAACTGCTGCCCGGCAGCAGGCCGGTGAGCAGTCCGCCGACGATGCCGGTGACGAGCCCCAGCTCGACGGGGACGCCCGAGGCGACGGCGATCCCGACGGAGAGCGGCACGGCTATGAGGAAGACGACGAGCGAGGCGGTGAAGTCCGCCCGCAGGTTGGCCCGTATACCGGCGCGCAGGCCGGACGGGGAGAGGGACGCCGGGAGGGACGGGGAGAGCCGGGTGGTCATTTTTCGGACACGGCGGAAGAACGTCTGCGGCATGGAGGCCTCCAGCGCGCGACGGCGCGCACAGCGATGCGATGAGGATCGTTGTCGGCAGCGGTGGGAGGTCGCGGAGGTCGAGTACGGCTTGCTGTAAACACTCGACCACACAGTGGCCAAGTCTTGCTGATGTTTGGGGAGTTGATCTGTAACTGCGGTGTAAACGCGGTGTCCGAAATCGGGACACTCCGCTCGTGGCGGGGCGGAGGTGCGAGGATGTACGCCCCCGGAGCGAAGAGGTGAGCCACCGTGCCGCAGAAAGTCGCCGTTCTCGGAACGGGCAAGATTGGTGAGGCGCTGCTCAGCGGCATGATCCGGGCCGGCTGGTCGGCGGACGACCTGATGTGCACGGCCCGTCGTCCCGAGCGCGCCGAGGCACTGCGCACCCGCTACGGCGTCGAGGTGGTCGGCAACACGGAGGCCGCCAAGGCGGCCGACACGCTGATCCTCGCCGTCAAGCCGCAGGACATGGCGACGCTCCTCGACGAGCTCGCCCCGCACCTGCCCGCCGACCGGCTGGTCATCAGCGCGGCGGCCGGCGTGCCCACGGCCTTCTTCGAGGAGCGGCTTCCCGCCGGCACGCCCGTCGTCCGCGTCATGCCGAACACCCCCGTCCTCGTCGACGAGGGCATGTCGGTGATCTCCGGCGGCTCCCACGCCACGGAGGGCCACCTGCTGCGCGCGGAGGCCATCTTCAAGCCGGTCGGCAAGACCCTCCGTGTCCCCGAGTCCCAGCAGGACGCGGCCACCGCGCTGTCCGGCTCCGGCCCCGCGTACTTCTACTACCTCGTCGAGGCCATGACCGACGCGGGCATCCTGCTCGGCCTCCCGCGCGACAAGGCCCACGACCTGATCGTCCAGGCCGCGATCGGTGCGGCCGTCATGCTGCGCGACAGCGGCGAGCACCCCGTGAAGCTCCGCGAGGCGGTCACCTCGCCGGCCGGCACGACGATCAGCGCGATCCGGGAACTGGAGAAGCACGGCGTCCGCCATGCGCTCATCGCGGCGCTGGAGGCGGCCCGGGACCGCAGCCGCGAACTGGCCACAGGCAACGGCTGACGACCGGTCTTCCGGGCGGCCGGTCCGTGGCCGCCCTGCCCCCCCGCTCAGTCCAGCAGGTCCGCCGTCGCGACGACCTTCGCGAAGCCGCCCGCGTGCAGATTCACCGCGGTGGCGCGCGCCAGCTCGTCCGCCGACAGCACCCGCCCGTCCGGGCCCGCCGCGTCGAACGTGTGCGTGGCGTCGATCGGCACGATCACCTCGTACCCGAGGTTGCCGCCCATCCGCGCCGTCGTGTCCACGCACCAGTTCGTCATGATGCCCGCCACCACGATCTGCCGGATCCCGGCCGCGTCCAGCCAGCTCCGCAGGTCGGGCGTGCCGATGAAGGCCGAGTTCACCGTCTTGGTGAGCAGCAGCTCCGGGCCGCCGCCCTTGCCGCGTCGCTGCTCGACGAAGTCCTGGAGGTCGTTGCCCTCCTGGCCGGGGCGCAGCGGCGAGTCCGGCTTGGGCGAGTCGTGCCGCACGAAGACGACCGGACGGCCGGCGGTCTGCCAGGCGTCGATCAGCGCCGCGATGTTCTCCTCGGCGGCGGCGTTGTTGCGCGGCGGGAAGACGGGGTCGGTCCAGCCCTTCTGCACGTCGATGACGATGAGGGCCGTGTTCTGGGTGAGCTGCGTGGTGTTGTCCATGCCCATGATCCTGCTGCCGGCGCACGGACCGTGACAGTGGCAGGAGGGACTGCGTTCGATGGATTAGTGCCACACTGACGCGCATGGAACCAGCCGCCCGTCCGGGCACGCCGCAGGCACGGCCGCAGCGCATCGCTCTCGTGGCCTTCCCCGGCATCCGCACCTTCGACATCGCCGTCATCACCGAGGTCTGGGGCGTCGACCGCACCGCACGCGGCGCCCCGCCCTTC
>NZ_JBFAPH010000478.1:0-3628 GCF_040675635.1 Streptomyces sp. NPDC049577 | reverse complement strand
CTTGTCCGGCTTGCCGACGTCCGTGAGCGGTATGCGGTCCACGGTGTGCACGGCGCGCGGGGCGTACATCGCGCCCTTGTGCTCCGTGACGAACTCCCGGACGGCTTCGCCGTCCACGGTGTGGCCCGGTGCGGGGACGATCGCGGCGTGGACCTCCTCGCTCTGGTCCGCGCGGCGTACGCCGAACACGGCGCACTGCGCGACCGCGGGGTGGGTGAGCAGCAGTTGTTCCAGTTCCGCCGGGTAGACGTGTCCGCCGACCACGATGACCATGTCCTTGAGCCGGTCCACGAGGTAGAGATGGCCGTCGGTGTCGAGGTAGCCGACGTCCCCGGTGCGGAGCCAGCCGTCGCGGAGGATCTCGGCGGTCAGCTCGGGCTGCTGCCAGTACCCGCTCATCATCATGGGGGTGCGGACATGGATCTCCCCGGCCTGCCCGGGCGGCAGGACGGTGCCGTCCGCCCCTCGGACGAGGATCTCGACGCCGGGTGCCGCCCGCCCGGCCGTCGCCTGGCCGCCGGGTCCCGTCATGCCGTGCTCGTGGGGCAGCACCTCGGCGATGTTTCCGGCCTCGGTCTGGCCGTACCAGCCGTACAGCACCGGGCCGAACGCCCGGGCCGCCTCGCGCAGTCGCTGCGCCGAGGCGGCGGTCCCGCCGTAGTACAGGCGCCGCAGGGCGGAGAGGTCGGTGGCCGGCAGGTCCGGGTGGTCCAGCAGTTCGTACAGCAGGGGCGGCAGGAGCCAGATGTCCGTGATGCGTTCGCGGGCGAGGGCGGCGAGGACGTCGTGCGCGTCGAATCCGTGGTGCAGGATCACGGTGCCGCCGGCCAGGAGGGTGAAGTCGGCGACGATTCCGGCCATGTGCGCGAGCGCGGTGCAGGCGAGGGAGCGGGGCGGTGAGCCGGCCGGGATCCGGGCGGCGTAGAGGTCCAGCGCGTCCCTGTACGGGCCGTGGGCCATCCGGATGCCCTTGGGGATTCCGGTGGTGCCGCCGGTGAACCGGATGCACCAGTCGTCCTCCGCGCGGGCGGCGCCCGGCATGGGGTGGGGCGGCCGGGCAGCGGCGCGGGCCAGCAGGTCCTCGCCCTCCGGGGAGGGGCCGAGGGTGAGGACGGCGGGCACCCGGACCCGGGCGAGGAGTGCCTCGGCGGCCGTCCGGGCGGCGGGGGCGACGAGCAGCATCACCGCCTCTGTGCTGTGGACGATCCGTGCCTGGGTCTCGGGGGCCATGCCCTCGTAGAGGTGGACGACCCGGGCGCCGAGCAGGTTCACCGCGTAGCGCGCGAGGAGTGCCTCGGGCTGGTTGCCGGTCAGGAGGCAGACGGTGCCGCCACGGCCGATGCCGCGCTCCGCAAGTTCCGCCGCCGCCCGGAGGACTTTGTCGCGGAACTCCCCCGCCAGGACGGTGCGGCCGTCCGCCGCGACCACCGCGGGGCGACCGGGAGAGCGCGAGAGCACGTCCAGGATCGACTCGGTGTAGCTCGTCCACTGCGGGTGCCGGTGCGGGTTCTCGGCCACGGGCCGCGCCTCCTCGGGTGGGATGTGAAGTACAGGGTGATGTCCGGAGGTTATGCGCGTGCCGCTCATGCGGTCCAAGACCTGTTCTGCCATGTAATGATGCGTGTGGGGTTATAAGGGGGAGGAGTTGGCGTGGATCTGCCGTCGCTGCGCTGTTTCCAGGTCGTCGCGCGTCACGAGCACATCAGCCGGGCGGCGGAGGAACTGCGGGTGGCCCAGCCCTCGGTGAGCCGCACGATCGCGCGGCTGGAGGCGGAGCTCGGCGTGCCGCTCTTCGATCGCCGCGGCCGGCGGATCCGGCTCAACCAGCACGGCGCCGCGTTCCTGCGCCGCGTCGACCGGGCGCTGGGGGAACTGGAGGACGGCCGCCGGGAGCTGGCGGACGCGGCCGACGCCGAGAGCGGCAGCGTCTCGGTGGCGACCGAGACGATGATGACGCTCATCAGGCTCCTCCCCGCCTTCCGCGCGGCCCATCCCGGCGTGGACGTCCGGCTGCGCCAGTCCCCCGTCGACGCGATGGCGCACCTGCTCCGCACACGCGAAGTGGACTTCTGCCTCGCCTCCCAGCCGCTCACCGGGCCCGGGCTGGCGTCGGTGGAGCTGCTGCGGGAGGACGTGCTGCTCGCGGTGCCGGACGGGCACCGGCTGGCCGGGCTGGAGCACGTCGGCCTCGCCGCGCTGGACGGGGAGCCCTTCATCACCCCGTCCCCCGGACACTGGCAGCGGGAGCTCGCCGACCGTCTGTTCGCCCGGGCGGGGGTCCGGCCCGTGATCGTCTGTGAGGGGGACGAGCCCGGCGCGCTGCTCGACATGGTCGGCGCGGGCCTCGGGGTCGCCCTGCTCCCGGCCATGGCACGCGACTTCGCCGGCCGCGGGCGGGTCGCCTGGGTCCGGTTGGAGACGCCCGGCAGCCACCGGGTGCTGTGGCTCGTACGGCACCGGGACGTCTATCCGCCGGTGGCGGCCCGGCGCTTCGGCGACTTCGCCGTCGAGTGCTTCCGCCGTCAGGCGGCGGAATGCCGGGCGGGCTGACGGGACGCGGCGCGGCGGGCCCGCGCCGCCGCGGTGGCCCGTACGGGCGGCACCGTGGGGCGGGACCCGCCGGTGTTCAGCACTGGGGCCGCTTGCCGTGGTTGGCGCCCTTCATACGGGACTTCTTCTTCTTGCGCCGCCGCTTCGAGGACATACGTCCCTCCTCTCCCGTGCGTTTCGACCAATTTAGCCCTCTTGGGCGGGAAGCGCCGGTCGAGTCAGCGCGTACGGTCGAGCAGGCCGTGGGCGACGCCGGTCGTGACGGCGTACACCAGGTGGTGCCAGCCGTCGATCGCCACCTCGGACGCTCCCCACCGGGTGGCCGGGGAGGTCACGCCCAGGGCCGGCAATGCGACGAGCTCGCTGCCCCAGACGAGGGCCAGATGCCAGGCGGTCGCCACGGCCGGTGGCAGACCGGCCCCCGCGAGCACGCCGCGCGCCATGCCCCAGGCGGCGCCGTACCCGTAGTGAACGGCCCGGGAGAAGCGCGCCGCCCCGGCGTCGTCGACCGGCCGCACCCCGAGCACCTTTCCGGCGGCGTCGGCGGGCGCGCTGCTGGCCTGCCGGTCGCGCAGCCGCATCTCCATGGTGCTGCTGAGCGTCATCGCCAGGGCTCCGGCCAGACCGGCCGCCATGCCCACGCCCGCGTCGGCGGCCAGCCGCCCCGGTCGCATCATGAGATCACCTCACTCCGAGCATGTGCCGCCTCGGGGCAACGCGCTCCACCGCCGGGGCCGCCTTGAGCCGAAGGGGGGACGGCCGTCCCGGAGCCGGGCGGGGTCTGCCCGCCACGGCGTCCGCATGCGTCCGGCCTGCTCCGGGAAGGCGCGCTGTCAGCGGGCGGGCCCGGGTCCCCAGCCGGTTGCGACCGGGGCCGACGGCCCGTTCCATCGAAGAGGACGGACAGCTGAGAGGAAGCCATCATGACGGCGCAGGCCCCCACCACCCCGCTCGGCCCCGGCACCGACCTGGACCAGGTCTTCGAGCTGGCCCAGCAGCTGCGTGTGGACTCCGTCCGCGCCAGCACCGCGGCCGGTTCCGGGCATCCCACGTCCAGCCTGTCGGCCGCCGATCTGAT
>NZ_JBFAPH010000477.1:0-3639 GCF_040675635.1 Streptomyces sp. NPDC049577 | reverse complement strand
GTCCTGCCCAGACCGGCGACGCCCAAAGGTCCGGTCCGCGCCGTCTTCCTCCACGAGGACGACGAGCGGCAGGTGACGGCCAACTACCTGCGCCGGGAGCCGGAGGCCGGACCGCAGCGCCATCGCGCACGCGTCAGCGTGCTGTACGGCCGGTGGCTCGCCGCGCAGGCGCGGGCGGTCGGCGTGCCGGTCGTCGCTCCGCGTCCGTGGGAGGACCTGGCCAGCCGTGTCGCCGAGACGGTGGGGGGTGCCTCTCCTAACACCGTGGAGTCGGCCCGAACCGCCGCTATTCAGAACCTTCCGAGGAGCCCGGCGGCTTGATCGATCTGAAGGTGATGGTCAGCGCCTTCACCCTTGGTCCGCCTGCTTTCAGGCTCCCCCCTCCAGGGGTTCAGAAACAGGTACTGACGCTCCGCGGCGCGGTCGATCCCCGGACCGTCATCGCCGAATGGGTGCGGACCCACCCGGTCGAGAGCCGCACCGAGTCCTGGCGGCCGTGCACTCGCAACTCACCCCCCGCGTCATCACCGCCGACCTGTCCGCCGGGCTCGTCGTCATGGGGGACCTCGCGCCCCGCACCGCCCTGGACCGCTTGGGACTCCTGACAAAAGTGGTGGACTTGACCTGGTCGGAGGTCGGTGTCGCGCACGAGGCTGCCGGCTATCGGGACGCAGTCAGCCGCGAAACCGCACGCGAGTCGCCCATTCCGAGCGCGCGACCCTGCGCGTCGGCGACGTGTTCCTCAAGGTGGACGCCGATCAGGCGCGCATCGACGTCGAGGTCGAGCCGATGTGCCTCGCGCCGGTCCGACCCCGGAGGTCCTGTGATGCAAGCCGCCCGTGCTCGCGATCGCCGCACTCCCGGGGACGACACTTGGGCGCCTCGGCGGGCCGTCGACCGGGGCGCCAGCGGCGTGGGCCGCGGCGGGCGCCGCCATCCGGAAGCTGAACGACGCACCGCTGCCACCCCGCCCGGGCCGGGCCGGGCCGGGCCGGGCCGGGCCGGAGCATCGTCGCACTGACGGCGGAACTCGACGACGAGTGCGAGTTGCTCAGCCCCGCAGCCGTCGCCAGCAGGTCATCCCCCAGCCGAAGCCCAGCTCCTGGGGCAGAAACTGCCAGCGGATCCCGGTATACAGCACGAACAGGATCCCGCACCGCACCTTGCGACTATCCAGACGCTTACGGCCCGGACGCCGCGGATTACGCGGGACGACCGGCAGCAGCGGCTCGATCCGCGCCCCCGTAAACGCTTCGACGACGACGTCGGCATCCCCTTGATGGCCCGCACTGACTTCCAGGGTTTCCACCCGCCGGCTGGGCCTGCTGGACGAGGTCCAGCATGATGTGCCGTGCGATCTCCTGTTGGTGCGGGCAGCGGCAGCGACACCGCCAGCGGATCGCCCGCCTCGCCGCCGGGGACGGCTTGGCACTGTCCCTGGAGACCGTCGAGCTTCCGGCCTGCTGCGGGTGCTCCGGGGCGACGAACGGATCGTCCAGGCCGAACGCCCCGGCTGGATCCCCTGGCCGCGCACTCGCCGAGCGAGACCGGAGCGGAAGGCACCCAATTCAGGGAGCCCTCGTACCGTCCGGCCACACCGGACCCGGCTTCCCGGTCATCGGCAGAGGTACGAGCGAAAGCCGTCCGGTCTCCAGGGCGGCGGCCGCGCTGGCATGATCGAGGTATGTCTGATCGCATCATCGCTGCCTGTGACGGCGCTTGCAAAGGGAACCCCGGACCGGCGGCATGGGCCTACGTGGTGGCCGACGCCGACGGTATTCCGCAGCGCTGGGAGGCCGGCCCCCTGGGCAGGGCGACGAACAACGTCGCCGAGCTGACCGCGCTGGAGCGGCTGCTGGAGGCCACCGATCCCGCCCTGCCGCTCGAGGTGCGGATGGACTCGCAGTACGCCATGAACGCGGTCACCAAGTGGCTGCCGGGTTGGAAGCGCAACGGGTGGAAGACGGCTGCGGGCAAGCCCGTCGCCAACCAGGAGCTCGTCGTACGCATCGACTCCCTCCTGGCGGGTCGTGCCGTGGACTTCGTGTACGTGGCCGCGCATCGCATCGACGGCGACCGCCTCAACGCAATCGCGGACCGGGCCGCCAGCGACGCCGCCTCTTCGCAGCAGGCGGCCGGCACCGCCCATGGTGGGGAGCTGCCCGTCCCCGACCAGTCGGTCCGGACCGCTGCTCGGACCGCGAGCAGGACGACGAAGGCCCGCGGGACGGGGGGCGTCATCAAGGCGAAGTTCCCCGGCAGGTGCCACTGCGGGCGGTCCTATGCCGCCAAGGACCCCATTGCCAGGGGGCCGCAGGGGTGGGGCCACCCCGGCTGCCGCACGGCCGTCCCCGCCTGAACACCTCGACAGCGCGCCTGTGCTGCTCACTCCTCCCAGGGGCCGGCGGGCGTTCCGGCCGCTTTGCCGTCCGGGTTCCCGAAACGTTCGAGGACCTTCACGAACGGCGCCCGCGAGGCGGCATGTGGCACGGCGCCTGATCCGTGGCCGACCGGTGGCTGATCCGCCGCGCGGGGGAGGTGTGCTGTCCTGTGGGACGATGCGCCGCCGCGTACCGCGCGGAAGGCTCGTACCCATGCGTAATCACCTTGAACGCCGCGCCCGGAGGCGCCGGCTCCTCGCCCGGTCGGCCGTCGTCGCATATCTGCCGTACCTGACGCTGAAGCTGCTCTGGATCGTCGGGGTCGACGTGGGGGTGAAGGACCTCGGCAGTCTGCCGCGGGGACAGTGGATCGCGGCGAACGCGGTGACCTTCGGGATGGACGGGATCGCGGCGCTGATCGCCCATGTCCTGACCCGACCCGGCGGACGGCGCGTGCCCGCGTGGCTGGTCCTCCTCCCGATGTGGGTGGCGACGGGCATGCTCGTCACGCTGATGGTCGCGGTGCCGGTCGGCCTGGGCGTCATCGCGGCGACCGGCGTGCAGAGCCCGGTCGCCTCCAACGACATGCTCGAGCCATGGGTGTTCGGTGTTGTCTACGGCGGGCTGATCGCCGAAGGGCTGGTTCTGCTCTCGGCGTTCGCGCTGTACGTCGACGAGCGCTGGGGCGGACTGCTGCGCACTCGCGTGCGGGACCTGACCGATCCGGCCGGCACTCAGGGCATGCAGCGGGTGCTCGCCGTGCTCGCCCTGGGGTTCCTCGTCCTCTCGGGGGTGCTGCGTCTGGCGTGGGGGCTGGGGTCGGACGTCGGCATGAACGCGGAGTGGATCGCCCGGCGGAACGCAGTCGGTCGCACGGCTGATCTGGTGCACGGCCTGGCGGCGTTGACCGGGGCGGTCGGCCTGTACGCGCTGGTGTTCCGCCGGTGGCGCGGGGGACGCGTGCGTGTGCCGCTGGCGATGGCCTGGGCGGGCGTGGGCGTCGTCTTCTGGTCCAGTGGCTGGATGGACGTGGGGCGTTCGCCGGCAACGTCGGCACTGCTGGGCGTCGGCAACACGGCCGACCTGATCGCCGGGTTGCTGACCCTGTGCGTCGGCTGCTTCGCACTGACGGAGCTGACGGCTGGTGAGGGCCGGACGGTCACCGGGACCGGTGCCTGACACCGGCGGCAGATCGGCGGCGGAGAACCGCACATGCGCTGGTAGGTCAACGCGTCTCCGCACGCCCTCGCCGGCGAGG
>NZ_JBFAPH010000476.1:0-3641 GCF_040675635.1 Streptomyces sp. NPDC049577 | reverse complement strand
GGCGAGGAATTCCTTCTCGCCGAGCCAGGCGACGAGTTGGCGCAGGGCGGAGGCGCCCTTGGCGTAGGAGATGCCGTCGAAGTTGAGTGTTGGTTTGGTGGCAGTGGTGGTGAGGGACAGTTGCTCGTGGTGTTGTTGTTGCTGGTCAGTGGCTGTTTTTGGGTGCGGGGCTACTGTCGCGAGGGTGAGAGATCAGGGTGGGAAGTGCTGTCATGGGGTGCTATTGCATGACGGTTGATGCTGTCTCAGTTTCTGAGTTCCTACCTGGGGCATCTCGCTGGGGGGTACGTCCGCTGCTGCGTTCCGCCCGTCAATCTGCGCTGGGGCGGGTTCCGTCCTGCGGGTGCGTGTCCTTCTCCCGAGGTGGGGCGTTGTTCAGCGCACTGGATGCTCATGTGACTACCTGCCGATGGCATGAGCGGTATGGCGTCGCGGCCGAGCATCTGGCGGCCCAGCGCGGACGGCGCCCGGGCCTGCCCTCCGCTGAGCCCGGGCACCCGCCCCCGGCACGACGCCTGTGAGGACCCCCTATGCCCGCATCCCGCCCCCGCCGCCTGGTCAGGCTCGGCGCGCTCGCCGCGCTGTCCACGGGCGCTGCCCTGGCCGCGGCCCCGCACGCTGTGGCCGACACCAATACCGGCACCACCAAGTCCACGATGCTGTGCAACGTGGTCCTGCTCTCACCCGGCTCGACGTCGGACGGTTGCTCGAATGTGCAGGTCATCGGCCAGAACATGGCCAAGAAGGGCACCTTGAACCACGCGCTGGTCGACTACGCCAAGGTCGAGACCGTCACCGCCCTGCTGCCCTGAACACTCGCGCCCGCAGCCAACCGCGCGACAGCCCACCTTGACGCCCGGGCCCCGTCCTCCCGGGCGCTTCGTTCCCCACGCCCTGCCGGAAAGGCCCCCGTATGCCCGTCCCACGGCGCATCGCCGCCACCGCCCTGCTGAGCGCCACCGTCCTCGCCCTGCCCGCCGCCGGCACCGCCACGGCGGACACGAACAAGAGCGAGCAGACCTCCGCTCTCAGCGGCCCCCTTGCTCCCGTCCTGTCCCCGGCCGGTGCCCGCTTTGACAGCGGCCAGGCCAACGGCCAGGTCATGGACAAGGCCAACGCCAGCAACTGGTCCCTCATCGACTACGTCGGCACCCGCCGAAAAGACGGCGACTACGACACTCCTCTGCTGGCCCTCATCCCAGCGTCGGCCCGTCGTATGTGAAAGCTCGCCCCGGCCGCCCACGGCAGGGGATACAACCGCGTCCTCGACACCGCCTTCGCCGCCCAGGCACTACGCGCCACCCTCACCCGCTGCCAGCCGTACAGCACGAACGGCCACCAACAACCACTCGAATCCATCTAAGCCTCCAGGGCCCGCGTGCGCCCCCGGGTGCTCAGCGTGGGCGGCGGGTGATCGCGGTGACGGATCGGGCTTCGTGCAGGGCCGTACGCAGGTGGTGGTTGTCGGTGCTGAGGTGCTGGATGGCGGCGATGGCGAGTTCGAGCTGCTGGGCGAGATCGCGTTTCTCCCGGCGGAGCCGGGCATTGTCGGTCTTGAGCGTGGTGAACGTCTTGGCGCCCGCCGGGCCGGCGGTGGCCGCTCGGGGCTGGGTGAGCTCGGCGCAGATATCGGGGGTGGTTGCGGCGGAAGGTGGTGTTGGCCAGGCCGAGCCGGTGGCCAGGGCCAGCACGCTGGGAGTTCGGCCGGTCTCGGCGGTGAGGGCGTCTTGGCTGTGTCCGCCGCTGCGCCGCCGGCGGGCAAGGCGAAGGCCCCGGGCTGACGTCCGGGGCCTCGGCCCCGCCCGGCTACCGTTCATGCCCACTGCACGCCGAGTTGCCGCAGCGCGTTGTCCAGGAGCGGTGTTCCTGATCAGCGCCTGGTGGTTGCACCTGGACTTATCAGTTTGCTGTCCGGGGTGCGGTCGGGTGGCGCGGTCTTTTGTCCGGGACGCGGGTGTGGGTGGTGGTCTTGAAGGGTGAGGTCTGGTCTGCGGTGATGTGAGATAGAGGGCTGGTGATCAAGTCATGTCACTTGAAGTGATCGGTGATCAGGTTCGGTGATTGCTGGTACGGGGTGCGGCTGCTTGCAGGCACAGCAACCGCCGCCGCGACGCCGCGCCTCGACCGGCCCGCGGCGGCGGCCGGACTCGGTCGCCGCACCCACAGCCGTGCCGCCAGCCGGTCCGGCCGACTACCGTGTCGGGGCATGCCTTGAGGACCAGCAGGGAGCTCATGGCATGGCAGCCGTCGGCCGATTGGCGTGAGCTGAGCGGCGATCAACGTCACGCTTACCTGGAGCAGCACGGCATGCATGGCGACCGCATACCGGTTGACTGGGAGAGCTTGGATCGTGACCAGCGAACGCAATACCGGCAGTGGCGCGACCGCATCCTCTCTGACACTCCCGAGGAGCGGGCGGCCAAAGAGCTTGAACATCGCAGGAAGCTACGGGGCTGGCAGGCGGCAATGGGTTGGTTCGCCTTCTGCCTGCTCGCAGGTCTGTGGATCGTATGGGGCACAAACTCAGTCGGCGACAGCGTGGGGGCACGCGTCGGGATGACGATCTTTGCGATCGTCGGGTACACGGTCACGTTCGCCATACCCGGCTGGATCGCGAAGCCCACCAAGCCGCGGGACTGACCAGCCGGTCGCGGGGCCGTAGTTATGGCAAGGGCGGCAGGACCTCGTAGCGGAAAGACACGCTCGCATCGAACCCGGTTGCGCCGAAGCGGTGATATTCGCCGTCGCTGGCCAGCATCACCAGCGCATCCGCCCGCGTGTGGACGTCTTGCTTGCGAACTTCCCAGGTGATCTCCACGTCGCCACCCTCATGGTTGGAGTAGCGGCGGCCCTCCGGTGTCTGCAGGAACCAGGTCAAGGTGCGGTTCTGAGGGTCGACCGCTCGGCAGGTGAAGGTGACGACGTCGCCAGGTCGCAGCGTTGTGGCGGTTTGCACCGCCAGCATGTGCGGCTGGACGGTCATGGCCGTCTCACTGCTGTTGCCGAGGCTGTCCCTCACCAACTCGATGCGGGGGAAGTAGTTGTCGGCGGGGTCCTTGCCGCTCATGTGTATGGTCACTCGGTTCCTGATCTCTCCGGCAATGGCGCTCAGCAGCTCCTCCTCGAAGGGGAGCAGTTCGCGGCTGTGGGCGACAGCGTTGCGCAGGGCTCCGAAGCGGGCAAGGAGGACGCTGATCTCCTTCTTCTCGCCCATGGCCTCCTTGAAGAGCTCCCAGTACCTGTCGATGAGCCGGGTGAGCTGCGTGAACTCGGTGTACTCGATGAGGTTCGACGGAACGGTGGCCGCGCCGCGCTTGGTGCGGCGCTTCTCTTCCTCTGTGCGCTTCTCGCTGAGCTTCGTCACCGTCTCGGCATCGAAGACCTGGTGGATCCAACTGGCGCCGAATTTGGCGTTTAGCACATGCGTGAGGAGCTGCCGCAAGGATCGTTCACAGCTGGCCAGCGCCACCGGCGGCTGCATCAGGGGCATTCGGGTTTCCTCCCAGGGGACGCAAGGGTCCCGCCTCCCGGACGGGGGATCGGGAGGCGGGGCAGCTGTTGGGGCGGCATTGGCATGCGCGAACGAGTCGGCCTGCTGCACGGTGACTTCCGTGCCGAATCACGCCCCGAAGGGGGCTTCC
>NZ_JBFAPH010000475.1:0-3658 GCF_040675635.1 Streptomyces sp. NPDC049577 | reverse complement strand
GGCCGCCATGTGCGGCTGCACTGTACGGGTGCCGAGGTCGCAGCCGCCGGCGTACGGGATCTTGAAGTGGTCCATGCGGTGCAGCAGCGGACCGATGCCGCGCCCCCGTCGGCGGGGCCAGGCCCGAAGCACCGAAGGAGTCCCCGCGATGAATGCCCCGCACGCAGGGCGCCACGCCACCGCGCCGGCCGGCCCGCGCCTGACCCTGGCGGCCGTCTGCGTCGCCGCCGTGGTCCTGCCCATGGCCCTGACCGGCGCGTCGGTCGCGCTGCCCGACATCAACGGTGATCTGCACGTCGGGCTGGTCTCCCTGCAGTGGGTCGTCAACGCCTACAACGTCACCTTCGCCGCCTGCATGCTCGCCTGCGGCGCCCTCGCCGACCTCCTCGGCCGGCGCCGCATGTTCACCGCCGGCCTGGTCACCATCCTCGTCGCCGGCGTCGTCAGCGCCGTCTCGCCCGGCATCGTGCTGCTCGACCTCTCCCGGGGCCTCGCGGGCATCGGCGGCGCCGCCGTCATGACCGCCGGCAGCGCCCTGCTCGCCCAGACCTTCGACGGGCCCGCCCGCGCCAAGGCCTTCGGCGCGCTCGGCACCGCCTTCGGCACCGGACTGGCCCTGGGCCCCTTCACCGCCGGATTCCTCGTCGACGCCTTCGGCTGGCGGTCGGTCTTCGTCAGCCACGCCGTGCTCGCCGCCGCCGTGCTCGCCGTCACCGGCCGGCTCGCCGAGTCGCGCAACCCGCGGGCCATGGGCGTCGACAAGCCCGGCACCGCCACCTTCACCGCCGCGCTGTTCGCCCTCATCCTCGGCATCATCGAAGGCCCCCAGCTCGGCTGGGCCCATCCCCTCGTCCTCGCCCTCCTCGCCGGCGCGGCCCTCTTCCTCGCGGCCTTCGTCACCGTCGAACGCCGCGTCGGGCACCCCATGTTCGACCTCGGCCTGCTGGCCCGGCCGCGCTTCCTGGGTATCTGCCTGATGCCCTTCGTGCTGTCCTTCGTCTTCGTCGGACTGCTGGCCTTCCTGCCCACCTACCTCATCGGCGTCGGCGACTACTCCACCGACGGGGCCGGCGCCGCCATGCTCCCGCTCACCCTGCCCATCCTCACCGTGCCGGTCGTCGCCGGCTTCCTCACCCAGCGCCTGGCCATGCGCACCCTGCTCGCCCTCTCCCTCGCCCTGGTCGCCGCGGGCGCCGCGTGGCTGACCGTCATCGGCCCCTCCAGCGGCTTCACCGACATCCTGGGCCCCCTGCTGGTCATGGGCGCGGGCGTCGGCGTCTCCTTCGGGCTGCTGGACGGCGCCGCGGTCTCCGTCGTGCCCGCCGAGCGGGCCGGCATGGCCGCGGGCATGTTCAACACCATGCGCCTGACCGGCGAGGCCGTCGCCGTCGCCGGCATGGGCACCGTCCTCGTCTCCGTCATCGCGGGCCGCCTCGGCGACCACACGGACGAGATCCCCGGCCGCTACCGCGGCCACGTCCAGAACCTCGCCGACACCATCACCCAGGGCGACCTCGCCAAGGCCGCCTCGCACGCCACGCCCGGAGCCGCCCGCGACGCCTTCACCACCCTCGCCGCCGGCAGCTACACCGACGCCCTCCACCTCGCCCTGTGGATCCTCGCCGCCCTCTCCGCCCTGTGCATACCGGCGGTGTGGACCCTGCTCACCCGGCGCCAGGAGCAGGCAGGCCCTGCCGCGGGTACGAATCCGGCAAGCACCGCGAGAGAGGAAAGGCCAGCGCGATGACGTACGTGATCGCAGAGCCCTGCGTCGACGTCAAGGACAAGGCGTGCATCGAGGAGTGCCCCGTCGACTGCATCTACGAAGGGCCGCGCATGCTCTACATCCACCCGGACGAATGCGTGGACTGCGGCGCCTGCGAGCCCGTCTGCCCCGTCGAAGCGATCTTCTACGAGGACGACGTGCCGGAGGAGTGGACCGGCTACACCCGGGCCAACGCGGAATTCTTCGACACCCTCGGATCCCCGGGCGGCGCCAGCCGCACACCGCCCGGCGAGAGCGACCACCCCGTCGTCGAGGCCGTGCCCGTGCGCGCCCACGACGCCTGACCCGTCCCTTCCACACCCCCTACCGAGCGTCACCCTGCGTCACCCCGCCGCACGGCCGCCGCACGCACTTCGGCGGCCGTGCGGCGGCGCCGTTGATCCGGGCATCAGTACGATGCACGCAAGGGCCGGGAAAGCGGGACCGCCAGGAAACCCCCCGGTAACCCGGGGACGTGATACTCAAGGTCGAAACCGTACCCACGCCCGGGATACGAGCCGTCTGACCTGCAAGGATAGGGAGCCATGGATAAGCAGCAGGAGTTCGTGCTCCGCACGCTCGAAGAGCGGGACATCCGCTTCGTGCGGCTGTGGTTCACCGACGTGCTCGGCTACCTCAAGTCCGTCGCCGTCGCCCCCGCCGAACTGGAGCAGGCCTTCGACGAAGGCATCGGATTCGACGGTTCGGCCATCGAGGGCTTCGCCCGGGTGTACGAGTCCGACATGATCGCCAAGCCGGACCCGGGGACCTTCCAGATCCTGCCCTGGCGCGCGGAGGCGCCCGGCACCGCCCGGATGTTCTGCGACATCCTCATGCCGGACGGCTCGCCCTCCTACGCCGACCCGCGCTACGTCCTCAAGCGCATCCTGGCCAAGACCTCCGACCTCGGGTTCACCTTCTACACCCACCCCGAGATCGAGTTCTTCCTGCTCAAGGACAAGCCCGTCGACGGCACCCGCCCGGTGCCCGCCGACTCCTCCGGCTACTTCGACCACACCCCGCAGAACGTGGGCATGGACTTCCGCCGCCAGGCCATCACCATGCTCGAATCCATGGGGATCTCGGTCGAGTTCAGCCACCACGAGGGCGCCCCCGGCCAGCAGGAGATCGACCTGCGCTACGCCGACGCGCTCTCCACCGCCGACAACATCATGACCTTCCGGCTCGTGATGAAGCAGGTGGCCCTGGAGCAGGGCGTGCACGCCACCTTCATGCCCAAGCCGTTCTCCGAGTACCCCGGCTCCGGCATGCACACCCACCTCTCCCTCTTCGAGGGCGACCGCAACGCCTTCCACGAGTCCGGCGCCGAGTACCAGCTCTCCAAGGTCGGCAAGTCCTTCATCGCCGGTCTGCTCCGGCACGCGGGCGAGATCTCCGCCGTCACCAACCAGTGGGTCAACTCCTACAAGCGCATCTGGGGCGGCTCCCAGCGCACCGCCGGCGCCGGCGGCGAGGCCCCCTCCTACATCTGCTGGGGCCACAACAACCGCTCCGCGCTCATCCGCGTCCCCATGTACAAGCCCGGCAAGACCGGCTCCACGCGCGTCGAGGTCCGCTCCATCGACTCCGGCGCCAACCCGTACCTGACCTATGCCGTCCTGCTGGCCGCCGGACTGAAGGGCATCGAGGAGGGGTACGAGCTCCCCGCCGGCGCCGACGACGACGTCTGGGCGCTGTCCGACGCCGAGCGCCGCGCCATGGGCATCGAGCCGCTGCCGCAGAACCTCGGCGAGGCCATCGAGCTCATGGAGCGCAGCGAGCTGGTCGCCGAGACCCTCGGCGAGCACGTCTTCGACTTCTTCCTGCGCAACAAGAAGCAGGAGTGGGAGGAGTACCGGTCCGAGGTGACCGCGTTCGAGCTGCGCAAGATGC
>NZ_JBFAPH010000474.1:0-3661 GCF_040675635.1 Streptomyces sp. NPDC049577 | reverse complement strand
GGTCGATCGGCGCGGCCGGCTACGTCAGTACGGTCGCCAACGTCGCGGGCCCCCTGATGGCCGCGGCCCTGGACGCCTACGACCGGGGGGACACCGCCGCGGCCACGGCCGCGCACCAGCGCTCCCTGCCGCTGACCGAGGCGATGATGGCCGCCGGCCTGCCGGGCACGGTGACGGCCAAGGCGCTGCTCGGCGCGCTGGGCCTGCCGGCCGGTCCGGTCCGGGCGCCGCTGCTGGCGGCGGACAACGCGCGCACCGAGGCGCTGGTCGCGGCCTACGAGGCGGCCGTGGGGCCGCTGTCGCCGGTCAGCCTGGCGAGCTGACCCTGGAACCAGTCGAGCCGGGCCTGGAGCAGGGCGGCCTCCGCCATGAGGTCGCCGATCCCGCCGGGCGCCCCCGGGCGGTTCTCCCCCGGCTCGGTGACGATCGTCAGCGGCTCGCCGGCCAGCCGGCCGAAGTCCGCGAACGTCACGCTCGTCCGCCCCGGCGCGCACCCGCCGCAGTCGGCCGCCAGCGCCCACCATCCGGGCCGCCCCCACCCCGCGTCGGCGAGGCGCGTAGCCGGCCGCCCGCAGGCGGCGCACGGGCCGACGCGGACGGTGCGCACGCGCTGGCGGGCGTAGCGCATCCCGCGCTCGTAGCGGATGTACGCCCCCAGCACGCTCACCTCCAGGACCACGGCGCGCCGGTGGGCACCGACGCAGATGAGGCCGCGCGCCTCGGAGAGCGTGTGCAGGCAGTGGAACCCGCAGTCGCAGCGGCGGGCCGGGCAGGCGTGCCGGCGCCCGTAGACGCAGCGCGCGTCGTCCAGCACGCCGTACGGTGAGCCGCCGCCGAGGGAGACACCGGTGAAACCGGCCCGGGTGCCGTCCCGGTCCAGCACCGGATACGCGATCTTGTAGCCGGCCGGTGGCCGCGCCGGGCGTTCCTGGGGCAGCCGCAGCCTCATCGCCCGGCCGGCACGGCTTCCGCCGGAAGGGCGTCCTCCGCCCGGGCGGCCGGCTCCCGCTCGGGCGCCTCGCCGGTGTGCGCGTCCCGCTCCCCGGCCGTCTCCTCCGCGAACCCGACGGCGAGTGGTTTACCGAGCCTCATGACGCCCTCCCGTGATGCTGCTCGCTTCCGGTGGATGCCGAACGGCTTCTCATGGTGGCCCAGCCGCCCCCGGATACGCCAGAGCGGCCGTACGGGCGAGGTTGACGCACCGTACGACCGCTCGGGCGCGGTGGGGCCGGGGGCTCAGTCGTTGCTGTGCAGCGCCGCGTTCAGACCGCCCCAGGAGCCGGAGCGGGGCAGGGCCTCGACGCGGCCGGTGGTGGAGTTGCGGCGGAAGAGCAGGTTGGAGGCGCCGGAGAGTTCGACGGCCTTGACGATCTCGCCGTCCGGCAGCGTGACGCGGGTGCCCGCGGTCACGTACAGGCCGGCCTCGACGATGCAGTCGTCGCCCAGCGCGATGCCGATGCCGGCCTGCGCGCCGAGCAGGCAGCGCTCGCCGATGGAGACAATCTGCTTGCCGCCGCCGGACAGGGTGCCCATGATCGACGCGCCGCCGCCGATGTCGGAGCCGTCGCCGACGACCACGCCGGCGCTGATGCGGCCCTCGACCATGGAGGTGCCGAGCGTGCCGGCGTTGAAGTTGACGAAGCCCTCGTGCATGACGGTCGTGCCGGACGCGAGGTGCGCGCCGAGGCGGACGCGGTCGGCGTCGCCGATGCGGACGCCGGACGGGGCGACGTAGTCGGTCATGCGCGGGAACTTGTCGATGCTGGTCACCTGGAGGTGCAGGCCCTCGGCGCGGGCGCGCAGACGCACGGCCTCGACCCGGTCGACCGCGACGGGACCGAGCGAGGTCCAGGCCACGTTCGCCAGCAGGCCGAAGACGCCGTCCAGGTTCTGGCCGTGGGGCCGGACCAGGCGGTGGGAGAGCAGGTGCAGGCGCAGGTACACGTCGTGGGTGTCGAGCGGCTTGTCGTCGAGCGAGGCGATGACCGTGCGGACGGCGACGACCTCGACGCCGCGGCGCGGGTCCGGGCCGACGGCCTTGAGGACGTCCTCGCCCAGCAGCTCGGCGGCGCGCTCGGCGTCCAGCCGCTCGGTGCCGGCCGGGCCGGGGGCCTCGACCAGCTCGGGGGCCGGGAACCAGGTGTCGAGAACGGTCCCGTCCTCGGTGATCGTGGCGAGGCCGGCGCCGACGGCGCCGGTGGTGCGGGGAGCAACAGCGTCGGTCATGTCGGAAAACCTAACCGGAGGGGCCTGGTCTAGGCGAACCGGAGCGCCCGCACCGCAATTCCGACGACATTTCCATGAACATGCCATCTTGACGCGACGTTGACCAAACGGCGGGCGAGCCCTGGAAGTTGCCGCGGCTACCCTCCGTCGTATGTCCCCCGGATCCGCCGGAAACCCGGCCCTCCCCGTCCTGCCCTACCGCAAGCCCACGCGCGGCCGGGACTACTGGGTGCTGGACGACGTCCTGCCCGACGCGGACGCCGTGCGGGAGCGCTGCCTGGCGAAGGACGACTGGATCGAGGGATACCCCCACAAGCCGGAGAGCTGGCCGGGGCTGCGGGCGATGCCGGGCCTGGAGCCCGGGGAGCTGGCCCGGGTCGAGCGGCTGGTGCGCAAGGCCACCGGGGCCGCCAGGCTCTGGGTGCAGTCGGCGCCCGGCGGCGGCACGCTCAACCACAACTGCGTGCAGGTCGTCGGCGAGGGCGAGTGCGAGCCCCGGCCGCACACCGACTCCCGGGCGCTGTGCCGGTACGCGGCGGTGCTCTACCTCAATCCGCGCGTCCCCAAGGACTGCGGCACCAGCTTCTACCGGCAGAACCTGCCCGGCGGCAGGCTCGGCGGGAACATGGTGACGGCGCCGCACAACAACCTGGTGGACGCCCTGGGCACGCGGTTCGTCCCGCCGGACTCCTTCACCGAGGACGTGCGCGTGCCGCACCGCCACAACCGGCTGCTCCTCTACACCGCCAACATGATGCACAGCGCGACCGGTTACTGGGGGCGGACGCTGGAGGAGAAGCGGATGACCGCGGTCTTCTTCTGGATGGCGTGAGGCGGGGGCCGGAGCTCAGCCCGTCAGCGAGCGCTTCGGGCTGAGGACACAGAACTCGTTGCCCTCGGGGTCCTCCAGGACCACCCACGTCACGTCCGGGCCCTGGCCCACGTCGGCCCGCCGGGCGCCCAGCGCGATCAGGCGTTCGACCTCGGCGGCCTGGTCGTCCGGGTTGAGATCGATGTGCAGCCGGTTCTTGACCGCCTTGCCCTCCTGCACCGGCACGAAGCAGAACCCCGGCTCGGCGGCGGCGTTCTTGCCGATGACCACCTCGTCGTCGGCCTCGAAGACGATCCGCCAGTCGAGCACCTCGCACCAGAAGCGGGCCTGGGCGCGCAGATCGCGGGCGTCGATCACCACGGTGTAGAACGAAAGACTCATGTGATCATGATGCCCCGGGCCGTGATACGGCGACAGCCCGTCTCCCGGCCAGGGGGCCGGGAGACGGGCTGTCCCGTGGATACGACGGTGCTCAGACGTTGAAGCCGAGCGCGCGGAGCTGCTCGCGGCCGTCGTCGGTGATCTTGTCGGGGCCCCACGGCGGCATCCACACCCAGTTGATGCGGAGCTCGTTGACGATGCCCTCGGTGGCCGACTTCGCCT
>NZ_JBFAPH010000473.1:0-3693 GCF_040675635.1 Streptomyces sp. NPDC049577 | reverse complement strand
CACCTCGCGCTGCGCCCGTTCCGGGAAGAGGCCGACGACCCAACCGCACACGTTGGCCAGGGCGATGAACCAGGCGGTGGAACCGCAGCCGCGGCCACGATGTCCCGCAGCAGCCGGCGGACGGCGGGCGTCAGCTCGGGGGGCGTGCGGACGAGCTCGGTGGCGAGCGGGAAACCGGTGGGCGCGCGCCGCGGGTCGTCCGGCGTCTCCGGGGCGCCGGTGAGGAGGAAGGCGGCCCGGCCGGCATCCTCCTTCTTCAGCAGGCGCAGCGCCTCGGCGGCGGCGGTGGGGCTGGTGACGGCGACGGCGTCGGCCGCGGCGCCCAGAGCGGCGGCGACGGGGAGTTCGTAGCCGGGGGTGACGGAGAGGAGCTCGGCGGCCGGGCCGAGCAGTCCGGACAATCGTTCGTTCGCGGTGAGGAGCGCGCCGGTGCCGTCCTTGCGGCGCAGGCCGAGGGCGAGGGCGTCGTGGCGGGCGGTGACGGCGGCGCGGCGGCGCTCGGCCTCGGCGGCGGCCTCCCGGGCGGCGTCGAGGGCGGCCTCGGCGGCGGTCAGGGCGGCGCGGGCCGCCTCGTACCGGGCGGTCAGACCGGCGCCGTCGGCGTCGGCGCCGTCGGATTCGGCCTGGCGGCGCTCGTACTCCTCCTGGGCGGCGGCCGCGCGTTCGCGGGCCTCGTCGCGGGCGGCGACCAGGCGGCCGATCTCGGCCTCGGCGGAGCCGGCGCGACCGCGGGCGGCGTTGACCTTGCCCTGGAGCCGGGCGAGCTGCTCGCGGCGGTCGGCGATGGCGCGGGCGGCGTCGCGCAGGCGGCGCTCCTCCTCGGTGAGACGCTGTTCGAGTTCGGCGCGGTGCCGGGAGGTGTCCTCCAGGGCGCGGCCGGCGGCTTCGAGGGCGGCTTCGAGTTCGGCCTCCTGCTCGCGCACGCGGTCGGCCTCGCGTTCGAGGTCCTCCGGGTCGCGGCCGTGCCGCTCCTCGGCGGGGGTCGCGGTGGCGCTGGCGACGCGGGCCTCGGCGAGGCTGACGGTGCCACGGACGCGTTCGGCGAGCCGGGAGAGCTCGTGCCAGGTCTGCTGGGCGCCGGCCAGGCGCGGGGTGAGACGGCGGACCTGCTCCTCCAGCTCCGCCTCGCGCCGGGTGGCGGCGCCCAGCTCGGCCTCGGCGGTCTCCTTGCGGGCCTTGAGCGCGGCCTCGTCGGCGATCTCGGCGTGCAGGGCCTCGCGCAGGGTGACCAGGTCGTCGGCGAGCAGCCGGAGCCGGGCGTCGCGCAGGTCGGCCTGGATGACGGCGGCGCGGCGGGCGACGGCGGCCTGCCGGCCGAGCGGCTTGAGCTGGCGGCGGAGCTCGTCGGTGAGGTCCTGGACGCGCTGGAGGTTGGCGCGCATGGCGTCCAGCTTGCGGAGCGCCTTCTCCTTGCGCTTGCGGTGCTTGAGGACGCCGGCCGCCTCCTCGATGAAGGCGCGGCGGCCGGTGGGATCGGCGTGCAGGACGGAGTCGAGCTGGCCCTGGCCGACGATGACGTGCATCTCGCGCCCGATGCCGGAGTCGGAGAGGAGTTCCTGGATGTCCAGCAGCCGGCAGGTGTCGCCGTTGATCTGGTACTCACTGCCGCCGTTGCGGAACATGATCCGCGTGATGGTGACCTCGGTGTACTCGATGGGCAGCGCACCGTCGGAGTTGTCGATCGTCAGCGAGACCTCGGCGCGGCCCAGCGGCGGGCGGCCGGTGGTGCCGGCGAAGATGACGTCCTCCATCTTGCCGCCGCGCAGGGATTTGGCGCCCTGCTCGCCCATGACCCAGGAAAGGGCGTCGACGACATTGGACTTTCCGGAGCCGTTGGGCCCCACGACGCAGGTGATCCCGGGTTCGAAGCGCAGGGTCGTGGCCGAGGCGAAGGATTTGAAACCGCGCAGGGTCAGACTCTTGAGGTGCACGCGGAAGGACTCTACCGGCCGCCGCCGTCACGGGCGGTGCGCCGACGCGGCGCCGCGACCGCGTGGTTTTCACGGGTTTCGCCCGGGAAGGTGCGGGGCACATCCTGACATGAGGGTGCTGGGATGAACGGCCGGATACGACGAAGGGACGCCGAGGCGTCCCTTTCAACTCTCAAGCGGCTGACAGTGCAGCCCGACCGGGCCCCCGGGGGGCGGGGTACGGTCAGGCGAGCGCAGGCTCCGCCTTGGATACGTCGATGCTGTCGAGCAGCGAGTCACCGTGGTGAGCGGCGGCAGTCAGCGCGTCGTTCTCGGCCTGCATCCGGATGAGCTCGGATTCGAGGTCCTGGACTCGCTGCTGAAGCCGTCGCATCTCGGCGAGGACTCGGGGGTCGGAGCCGCCGACGTAACCGAGAAGCGCCTTTGCCATGATGGATGGTCCTCCACACTGAGTGACCGACCGAAGCGGTGTGGGTCGTGAGGGATTCGCACCCGCGGTGTCTGCCATCGTGACTGCGGTGTTTCAATGCCAAACAGCTAAGGTGCGCGGGGCTTCCAGAGTCTCACCAAATGGTTTGACGGTCAACACGATCACAGCCCGCATCCACAGGGGTCCCCGTGCGTGCGCGGACGGGAATGCGCGCCGCTTTCTTCATCGCCGGAGCCCGGGGGGCGTAGAGATCATCCGTTGAGAGGCAGCCTTGCACGCCGCGGCCGTCTTGGCAACCATCAGGCAATTTCTCTCGGGCGCATATGCCAATGACATATGAATGGAACGATCACCGCCACCCACACCCCTTCTCCACCGTCCGGAAATGCGTTGCGCCGACCCGCCGTCAGCGGGTCTCGAAGCCGTCGTAGCCGCCGCGCGGTGTGTCCCAGATCTCGGTGACGCCGTCCACCCGGCCGGGCGTGTCGCCGTTCCGCAGCCAGTCGAGCAATTGTTCACAACGCTCGCGCGACCCCTCGGCGACCACCTGGACCCGCCCGTCGGAGAGGTTCGAGGCGAAACCGATCAGATCACCGATGCGCAATGCGTTGGCCCGGGTGAACCAACGAAAGCCGACACCCTGCACATGGCCGCGCACCCAGGCCGTCAGACGGACATTCTCGTTCATGTCTGCACGCTAACCGGCCAATTGCATACTGAGCACTTCGACCCCCTATGCCATGCCGTACAGTCGCGGCTCGTCAATGCTCCCCCGGACGAGTGAAGCAGTTACGCCGAACACGTGAGGAAGGCAGCGGATGGGTCGCCATCGACGCTCTGCCCCCCTGACCGCCGAAGAAGCGGCCGCGAAGGCCCGAATGGCCCGGGCACCCCTGACGAACGGGCCGGCCGCCCTGTTCGATCCGGACGCGGACCCCGCCGAAGCGATCACCCAACCCCTCCCCGTCCTCTCCCCCGACGCCTCCGGCCGGCTGCGAGCCGGGCGGCACCGCAACCCACGCCGTGCGGCGCGGGTCAGGGCCGCCCGCACTCCCGTGCGCAACGGGCTGCTCGGCGCGTCGGCGGCGGTGGCCATGGGCGCGGTGGCGGTGGTCTCCGGGCTGATGCCCGCGGGCGTCTTCTCCGTCGGGCCCGACGCCGCCCACGATCGCGGCGCGGGGACGAGCGGGCAGATCCTCACCGAGGAGCAGCCGCCGCACGTGGTGCCGCCGGGGTCACGGCTGCCCGGGGCGGCGCCCGCGGACCGGCCGGAGCGGCGGGAGCAGGCGGACCGCGCGGCCGCCCCGCGGCCGGTGCGGGTGGCGGCCGAAC
>NZ_JBFAPH010000472.1:0-3710 GCF_040675635.1 Streptomyces sp. NPDC049577 | reverse complement strand
CTCAGTTCACGTTCCCACTGCCAGCCGGTGGTGTCGTCGAAAGCCACCAGCCGCATGCGGCAGTCGCCCCCCGCTTCGGGCCAGTCGCTGCGGGCTTCGAAGAGAATGTCGCCACCGTGGCCACCGTCGTCCACCAGGCTGACGCAGGCCTGCTTGGTCGTGGGGCCGGTACAGCCGCCTCCCGTGGCCGCCGCCGCGGTACCGGCGGTGCCAGCCAGTGCGAAGCCCGCCAGGGCAAGGGCGGTCGTCGCCCATGCCGCGGCATGCGGTAATGCACGCAGAATCATTGTTCCACCTCATATGACTCGGCTTTCCGGAAGATCACCGGAAAGGAATGTGCCGAGCATATGACGAGGCGATCTTTCGTGCCGCGGAATTTTCACGCCGGGTCAGGCAGTAGGAGGGGACGGCGGGTTGTGCCCCGCTCGCCCAGCGCAACCCGGTGCCGGCGGACGCACTCAGGCTGCGGCATTCTCGCGAGGCCCGGTCGCGAAGGCCAGGATATGAGGGACCGCCTCGCGCAGACTGACGAAGTGGCGGTGCACGCCCTCCACCGCGACGGCGGCATTCACCCCCCACACCGTCATCCCGGCCCGCAGCCCGGACCGCACCCCGGACGGGGCGTCCTCGATGACCAGGCAGTCTTCCGGCTCGGCTCCCAGTTTCTCAGCGGCTCGCAGATACGGGACAGGCGAGGGCTTGCCCTCCTCGACAGCGGCCGCGTCCACGATCAACCCCGGCACCGGCAAACCCGTCCGCAGGAAACGACCGCGCACCCGGTGCTCGTAGTTCGAGGTCACCAGCGCCCAGCACTCCGGCGGCAAGCCCTGCAGCAGCTCGGACGCGCCCTCGAAAGCGCCATAGACGCCGGAACGGACGTCTTCGTCCTCCAGTTCGTGCAGCAGGGCCAGACACTCGCCCGGATCCCGGTCCGCAGCCACCTGAGCGAACGTTTCCATCGGCCGCGTCCGCAGAGCGACCCGGTAGACCTCATCTGCGTCCAACCCGTACCGCTCCGCCCAGGTACCCCAGACCCGGCGCTGGTTGCTCACCGCGTCGATCAAGGTGCCGTCGACGTCGAACAGAACGTACTTCATGCGGCCCGGCCGCGTGGCTTCACTGGTCACCCGCCGATCATGCCAGGCAGCGAACAGACGATTGCGGGCTCAGCCGGTTCTGGCGCCGGGCAAACGCAAGCCCGGGCGGCACCAGGTCCTCATCGTGGACGGCACGCCGGTGCCCACCCGGGACCGGAGTGTGTCCGCCTCGTCGAAGAACTACCGTTGCCCGGCCAACCTCCAGGTCCTCGTCAAGGCCGAGACCCGGCTCGTGCGGGCCGTCGGCCGGCCGCTGCCGGGCAACCGCAACGACTGCACCGCCTTCGCCGAGTCCGGCATCAAGGACGCCTGTGGCAACGCGACCGTCCTCGCCGACGGCGGCTACCAGGGCACCGGAGTCCTCATGCCCCACCGGCGCCAGGCCGGACAGGACCGGCTCCCGGACTGGAAAGAGCGGCACAACGCCTCCCACCGGCAGGTCCGGGCCCGGGGTAGAGCATGCCTTCGCCCGGATGAAGAACCGGAAGATCCTGCGGGACTGCCGCCTCAAGGGCGACGGTGTCCGGTGGGCCACCAGCGGGCGTCGCCCACATGCACAACCTCGCCCTCGGCCGGACTTGATCACAGCATCACGAGACAGCCTTTAGGCGCGAGAACTCCTCGCTGGGCTGTGGCGGCCCGACTCCACGTGGCTGACGTAGGGCGGGTCGAAGCCCATGGCCAGCGCCAACGCACTCTTGGACATGCCGCGTACTTCCCGCCAACGCGCCACCTCGGCCGCGTAGTCCTCAGCTGCCTGCTCGACGGTGCTCTCCTCACCCCCAGCATCCGGTACCTGGACAATTCTCCTGGCTGGGACGGTGCAGACGGTTGGCACGGGACTACGAGCGCAAGCCCGCGCACGCCGAAGCGATGATCAAAGTCGCCATGATCCGCCTCATGGCCGCCCGCCTCGCCGGCGAGGAGATCGAACCGCGCGGCCCCATCGAGACCGAAGCAGCCCGCCGCCTCGCCGACGACCTCAAGAATGAGTGATCACCCGACCCCCAACACCTTCTTACGCGCGTGTTCGGCCAATCACGGGGTCAGCCTCGCAGTTCCCCGAGCCCCTGATGGTGAGACCGTGTAGACCTTCCCGAAGGCCCGGAGGGTTTCGGCCGGGTCGCCGGGGCGGCCTCGCAGGACGGCGTCCAGGAAGGCGAGGGTGGCTCCGGCGACGACGCGCGAGCTCTCGGTGCGGCCCAGAGTGCCGACGATCGAGGGCACCGGCGGCAGGTAGAGCGGGCCGTCCATGAACGTGAGGTGCCCCGCGCCGGCGACGGCAAGCCGGTAGCTCGTCGTGGTGCTGTGCTCGAAGGCGTCGGTGAGGCGGGGCAGGTAGCGCGGGTCGGTGCCGGCGGTGATCTCCTGGGTGAGCGCGAGCGCCGGCTGCTCGAGGGCGGGCGCGGTGGGGCCGTGGGGGTAGCCGTCCAGGTCGACGACGGCGTCGAACCGGCGGTCCTGCCGGGCCGCCTGCAGGGCGGCGGCACCGCCCAGGGAGTGGCCCGCCACCGCGGCGCGGCCGGTGTCCAGGCGTCCGGTCAGCGGGTCGGCGGTCTCGCCCCGGTCCAGCCGTTCCAGCTGGGTGAGGACGAAGCCGAGGTCGGCGGCCCGGACGGCGGTCCAGCCCGCCGCCAGCTCCTCGTCCCGGTCCCGATCCCCGCTGGAGGCGGTCGTGGCATGGATCGTGCGGCCGTCGGCGAGGACGACGACGGCGGAGTCGTACGGGTGGTCGAGGGCGGCGACCAGGTAGCCGTGGCTGGCCAGCTCCTCCGCCCAGGCGGTGTTCTGGGTCCGCACCCCGCCCGACCCCGGGGAGAACAGGACGACCGGGAACCGTTCTCCCCCACCGGCCACCGGGGCGTCGACGACCGCACGGCTGCGAGCCCGCGGGACGCCGTCGACCAGGAAGCCGGGCAGGCCGACCCCGTCGGCGAGGGCCTCGGCGACGGTGCGCGCCTCCTGCTCCGTGCGTCCCAAGTACTGGGCCCGCTGGGTGCCGGTGGGGCTCTTCTGCGCGGGGTACCAGAGCTGGGCCACGACCGTGCGCCGGTCGTCCGGATCGGCGGTGAAGCTCTCGGGGCGGAGCGGGTCGGTCCACTGCACCACCCGGGTGCCGACCGCGAAGCCGCCCGACGGCTCGGGGAACTCGGGCAGGGGGAAGGCCCAGGCCGCAACCGGGCCAATGGCGATCAGGCCGGCGCAGGCCAGCGATCCCGGCAGGGCCAGCCACCAGCGGGCCCGCCACGCCGGTCGGCCGGTACGGCGTCGCAGCAGGGGCGGGAGGGCGAACGCCGACGCCAGGGCGGCGCCGGCCAGGACCGGCAGCAGCTGCCAGCGGATGCCCAGCACGCCCAGCACGCCCAGCACGGTCACGGACGCCACGAGCACCGCCCCCGCCCCGATCGTGCCGGGCCGGCGGGCGGCCGGGGGGAGCCAGCGCGCCGCCACCAGCGCGAGGGCACCCAGCAGGACGAGGACTTCCGGAAGGGACATCGACAGCCCCGTGATGGTTTCGGTCACCCGGCCATGCTCGACGCCAGGTCCGCGCCTCCGCATCGGTCCCGGGTCGCCGCCGGTTGCCACTCCGGTCGCAACCCGGGCGGGCCGCGG
>NZ_JBFAPH010000471.1:0-3718 GCF_040675635.1 Streptomyces sp. NPDC049577 | reverse complement strand
GATCGTGGCGGAGGCGATGGTGGCGCTGGTGCTGGCCGACGCGGTGGTGGAGAAGTTCGGGGGCGACAGCGTCACCGAAACCCGCCGCAACATCCGAAGTTACCTCGACCATCTGGACATCTCATGACCGGTAACCGCGCCACGGCCTGGAACCCCGTGGTCACCGAGCTCCTCGCGGCCGCCTCGCCCGACCGCACCGTCGTCGTGTGGCGGGTGCCCGACCGCGGGCCCGCGGCCCTCGTCAGCGTCCTCGCCCCGCACACGGACACCGTCAACTCCCTGGCCTGGATGCCCGACGGCCGTCGCCTGATCTGCGTCTCGCAGGACGGGCGGGCCGCCATGTGGGACGCCCTGCTCGGCGTGTTCCGCGCCGATCTGAGCTCCCACGACACCCACTGCACCATGGTCGCCGTCAGCCCCGCCGGCCTCGTCGCCACGGTGAGCGAGGACGGGCTGATCATCGTCGGACACCCCGACTCGGGTGTGGAGAACCTCGCCTTCCGGCACTACGACTCCGCCGTCGAGTGCTGCGCCTGGTCCCACTCCGGCCGGACACTGGCCGTCGGCTGCGACGACGGCACCGTCGACCTGCTCACCGACGAGGGGCTCGGCCACCTCCGCACCGTCGAGGTGCCCGGCGCGGCCGCACGCACCGTCGAATGGGCCGCCGACGACCGGTCCTTCGTCGTCGGCGCCGACGACGGCTCCCTGCACTTCTTCTCCATCGCCGACGAGCGGACCGACCGTTCGCCGGCGGCTCCGGAAAGGTACGGCAACCACGCGAGCGCGGCCCGCAGGCCGTCGCCCCCCTTCAACCTCGATCAGGAGAACACATGAGCGGTCTCAGGCTTGAGGACCTCGCCACCTCCCCGAACTTCAAGGAGCACGCGCCCCTGCTCTGCCCGCGCACCCTGCGGCCGAGCGAGGACGTCGTCGAGGAGCTCCGTCGTGCCGACCCCAAGCAACTCGCGGTCATCGTCGAGAACCCCGAGGCGCCCCTCGCCGAGCGGCTCGCCGCCGGCGGCGTCCTCGCCCTCCTCGGGGACCCGCGCATCGGCCACCAGCCGCACATGAGCTTCGTGCCGGGCGGCCACGTCGAGATCGGCCTGCGCGAGGAGGAGGTCGAGCCGGTCGTCAAGGAGTGGGAGCACGTGGGCGTCGAGGCGTCCTGGATCGAGAAGGAGACCCCCCAGCGGGCCGTCCGCATCGACGACTTCTGGATCGGCACCTACCCCGTCACCAACTGGGAGTACCGCAACTTCCTGGAGCACGCCAACCGCGAGGTGCGCCCGACGACCTGGTACCTGGGCGCCTACCCGTACGACCGGGGCAACCACCCGGTGGCGGGCATCCGGGCGGAGGACGCGGACGACTACGTCGCCTGGCTCAGCGAGACCACCGGCCACCCGTGGCGGCTGCCCACGGAGGCCGAGTGGGAGCACGCGGCCAAGGGCGTGTCCGGCTCGGAGTTCCCGTGGGGCACGGACTTCGACCCGGGCGCCGCCAACACCCGGGAGTCCGGGGTGCACCAGACCACGCCGGTCGGCGCCTTCCCGGCCGGACGCGCGGCGTGCGGGGCGTACGACATGGGCGGCAACGTCGAGGAGTACGTCGCCGACCCGTACGTCCCCTACCCGGGCGGCCCGTACGTCGCGGACCACCTGGTGCAGACGCTGGGCGAGGAGTACCGGGTCGCCCGCGGCGGCAGCTTCTCGCGCTTCGGCGACCTGACCCGTACGCGGCGCCGGCACGGGGCGTTCCCCGGCCCCCTCTACCCGGTGGGGCTGCGGATCGCGACGAGCGTGCAGCCGCAGTCTCCCACGGAGTAGCAGCACCCCGCCGGTGGCCGGCCCGACGACGTCGTCGGGCCGGCCACCGGCGGGGTGCTGCTACTCCGTGGGAGACTGCGGCTGCACGCTCGTCGCGATCCGCAGCCCCACCGGGTAGAGGGGGCCGGGGAACGCCCCGTGCCGGCGCCGCGTACGGGTCAGGTCGCCGAAGCGCGAGAAGCTGCCGCCGCGGGCGACCCGGTACTCCTCGCCCAGCGTCTGCACCAGGTGGTCCGCGACGTACGGGCCGCCCGGGTAGGGGACGTACGGGTCGGCGACGTACTCCTCGACGTTGCCGCCCATGTCGTACGCCCCGCACGCCGCGCGTCCGGCCGGGAAGGCGCCGACCGGCGTGGTCTGGTGCACCCCGGACTCCCGGGTGTTGGCGGCGCCCGGGTCGAAGTCCGTGCCCCACGGGAACTCCGAGCCGGACACGCCCTTGGCCGCGTGCTCCCACTCGGCCTCCGTGGGCAGCCGCCACGGGTGGCCGGTGGTCTCGCTGAGCCAGGCGACGTAGTCGTCCGCGTCCTCCGCCCGGATGCCCGCCACCGGGTGGTTGCCCCGGTCGTACGGGTAGGCGCCCAGGTACCAGGTCGTCGGGCGCACCTCGCGGTTGGCGTGCTCCAGGAAGTTGCGGTACTCCCAGTTGGTGACGGGGTAGGTGCCGATCCAGAAGTCGTCGATGCGGACGGCCCGCTGGGGGGTCTCCTTCTCGATCCAGGACGCCTCGACGCCCACGTGCTCCCACTCCTTGACGACCGGCTCGACCTCCTCCTCGCGCAGGCCGATCTCGACGTGGCCGCCCGGCACGAAGCTCATGTGCGGCTGGTGGCCGATGCGCGGGTCCCCGAGGAGGGCGAGGACGCCGCCGGCGGCGAGCCGCTCGGCGAGGGGCGCCTCGGGGTTCTCGACGATGACCGCGAGTTGCTTGGGGTCGGCACGACGGAGCTCCTCGACGACGTCCTCGCTCGGCCGCAGGGTGCGCGGGCAGAGCAGGGGCGCGTGCTCCTTGAAGTTCGGGGAGGTGGCGAGGTCCTCAAGCCTGAGACCGCTCATGTGTTCTCCTGATCGAGGTTGAAGGGGGGCGACGGCCTGCGGGCCGCGCTCGCGTGGTTGCCGTACCTTTCCGGAGCCGCCGGCGAACGGTCGGTCCGCTCGTCGGCGATGGAGAAGAAGTGCAGGGAGCCGTCGTCGGCGCCGACGACGAAGGACCGGTCGTCGGCGGCCCATTCGACGGTGCGTGCGGCCGCGCCGGGCACCTCGACGGTGCGGAGGTGGCCGAGCCCCTCGTCGGTGAGCAGGTCGACGGTGCCGTCGTCGCAGCCGACGGCCAGTGTCCGGCCGGAGTGGGACCAGGCGCAGCACTCGACGGCGGAGTCGTAGTGCCGGAAGGCGAGGTTCTCCACACCCGAGTCGGGGTGTCCGACGATGATCAGCCCGTCCTCGCTCACCGTGGCGACGAGGCCGGCGGGGCTGACGGCGACCATGGTGCAGTGGGTGTCGTGGGAGCTCAGATCGGCGCGGAACACGCCGAGCAGGGCGTCCCACATGGCGGCCCGCCCGTCCTGCGAGACGCAGATCAGGCGACGGCCGTCGGGCATCCAGGCCAGGGAGTTGACGGTGTCCGTGTGCGGGGCGAGGACGCTGACGAGGGCCGCGGGCCCGCGGTCGGGCACCCGCCACACGACGACGGTGCGGTCGGGCGAGGCGGCCGCGAGGAGCTCGGTGACCACGGGGTTCCAGGCCGTGGCGCGGTTACCGGTCATGAGATGTCCAGATGGTCGAGGTAACTTCGGATGTTGCGGCGGGTTTCGGTGACGCTGTCGCCCCCGAACTTCTCCACCACCGCGTCGGCCAGCACCAGCGCCACCATCGCCTCCGCCACGATC
>NZ_JBFAPH010000470.1:0-3722 GCF_040675635.1 Streptomyces sp. NPDC049577 | reverse complement strand
CCTCCCTTGTCCGAGTAGTTGGGACGGAAGTTAGCAGTGGGGTGGGCGAACGCACGAACCCTTATTCCGCGTGCTGCCGTACCAGCAGGCTGCCCAGCGCCGTGCGGTGGTGCAGGACCGCGCGACCGGCGCGGACCGTGGTGATCAGGCCCGCGCCACGCAGGGCGGCGGTGTAGGCGGAGACGGTCGCGTTGCTGACGCCGAGACGCCGGGCGAGGTCGCTGGTGGTGTGCTCCCGCGCGAGCAGGAGCAGCATCTCGCAGCGGGTCCGGCCGAGCACGCCGGCCAGCGCGTCGCCCGCGCCGCCCGCCTCGGGCGGTACGAGGGGCAGGCCGGGGCCGGCCGGGTAGGTCAGGAACAGCGGATGACCGGGGAGATCGGCGATCAGGGGATGGCCGGTCCAGTGGAAGGTGGGTACGAGGACCAGGCCGCGGCCCCGCAGCTCGACGGTCCGCTCGCCCGGGGCCGCCAGCGCCCAGAGGCCGTCGCGCAGCCGGGCGCCGGGCAGGAGCCCGGCCAGGGCGGTGCCGATGCCGTGCTCGGCCACGGTCAGGGCGTGGCGGGTGAACTCGGCGTGGTGCAGGTCCTGCACCACGGGCCATACGGGGCGCAGGGCCGTCTCGAAGGCCGCCTGCTGGGCCCGGTGGAGAAGCCGCCAGGCGTCGCTGTCGCCCCGGTGCAGGTCGCGGACCCACAGTGGGGCCGGCGCCGCGTGACGGGCGTATGCGCGCTCGATCTCGGAGCGGACCAGCTCCGGGCGCGCGGCCCGGACCGTCTCCAGGCCGTCCTCCAGCGTGTCGCTGAACACGTCGAGGAAGCCCGGCGCCACCGTTCCGGGCACCAGGTCCCCCAGCGGTTCCGCCGCGCGGGGCAGGGAGCGCAGCAGCCGGCGTCTCCAGCGTTCGAACAGCAGCTCGTCGTCGCCCGAACACATCTTCATGAGGGCGGCGTTCAGCTCCTGGAGCGGAGCCGGCCGGGGCGCGAACCGCACCCGGGAGAAGTCCTCCGCCGTGAACCGGATCCGTAGCGCCACGCTCCCGCTCTTCCCCCTCTCCCCCTACTCGCCCCGGCCGTGCGGCGCGATCGTTTCGGTCAGGGTCTCAACCTTGGCCCGCGTGCCGTCCGGAGGGCCAGCATGCGGGCCATGACCTCTTCTCCCAGCTCGAGTTCCCCGGGCGCCGGCGGTGTCGGCCGGCGGTTCTTCGCCAAGTCCGCCGTCGCGGCGGGCGCGTCGCTCCTGCTCACCGCCGGCGTCGGCGGTGCGGCCGCCGCGCAGGCGCGGGTACGGGCCGCCGGTGTCGTCCCCCGGCTGCCCGCGCCGACCGGTCCGCACCGCCTCGGCACGACCACCCTGCACCTGATCGACCGCAGCCGGCGCGACCCGTGGGACCACGGGATCCCCGTCCGGGAACTGATGATCACACTCTTCTATCCCGCTGCTCACACCGTCCTCTCCGTCCCCTCCGCCCACGGCCGCTACCCCGTGGCCCGGCAGATGACCGAGGACGCCGTGACGTCCTTCCGGGAGATCGACACCCGGATCCACCACCTGCCGGCAGCCGGCGTGGACTGGGCCGCCACCGCGACCCACGCCCGTACCGGCGCCCCCGCGCAGGCCGTACGGCGGCCCGTACTGCTGTACTCGCCGGGTGGCGGCGACCCGCGCACGCTCGGCACCGGGCTCGCCGAGGAGCTGGCGAGCCACGGCTACGTGGTCGTCACCGTCGACCACCCGGGCGACGCCGGCGAGGTCGACTTCCCGAGCCGCACGCGCTACCGCGGCAAGGTCCGCGAGACCGTCTTCAGAGGAGACCCCCGCAACGATCCGCGGCTCTTCCGCACCGCGATCGACACCCGGATCGCGGACGTCCGCTTCCTCCTCGACCAGTTGCCGGCCCTGGCCGCCGGCCGGAACCCGGACGCGGAGGGCCGCCCGCTCCCCGAACACCTCGACCGGGCGATCGATCCACGGCGGGTCGGCGTCTACGGGCACTCCGCCGGCGGCACGACCGCGGCCGAGACGCTGTACGAGGACCGCCGTGTCACCGCCGCCGTCAATCTGGAAGGCCACCTCAGCCACGCCCCGGCCGGTCCCGGCCGGCCGGGACCGCTCTTCCCGGTCGCCGAGCACGGAACCGACCGCCCGCTCCTGCTGCTGGGTACGGACGGCTTCTGCGACGCGGAGTACGAGCGCTCCTGGTCGGCCGTGCTCGCCCACTCGCGCGGACACGTGCTCCGGCGCCGGCTCGACGGCGCCACGCACTGGGTGTTCACCGACTACGCCGCGATCGCGCCCCAGTTGCAGGACGCCGGGCTGATGGCCGCCGCCGACCGCCTCGCGCTGGTCGGCGCGATCGACCCGGCGCGGTCGGTGCCTGCCGTACGCGGTCACGTGCGGTCCTTCTTCCGCCGGCACCTGCCACCGCGCTGAGAAGAGGCGCCGGCCCGGTCAGCCCTCCTCGACGGAATGGTTCGGCTGCGCGGTGCGGTACGCCTCGGCCGCCGCCTCCCCGGTCCGCGCCTCGGTGCGGCGGCCGCGCGCCAGATAGTCGCGGACGATCAACTCGACGGCGTCCTGCGGGTTCGTCGTGCCGGACAGCAGCATGACCTCTATCGCGAGGTCGGCATCGAGGGAGACGTTCACCTTGGCCATGTGGGCTCCTCGGTCGGCGGTCTCCCGGCAGGATAAGGCGTACGGTCCGCTCACTCGCCGGCCGTCGCCGCCTCCAGGGCGTCGGCGCGCTGCCGGAGTTCGGCGGCGATGTCGTCCCACACCGGGCCGTGCAGGTAGAGGCTGTCCGCCGCCTCTCGCATCAGGGCCGGGTCGTCGGGCCGTTGCAGGAGCAGCAGCCGGTAGGCGAGGTTGCGGACCCAGACGGGCAGGCGGCTCTCCACCATGTGCGGGCCCAGTTCGCGCAGCATGGCGAGGATCGTGTCCGCGTCGGCGAAGGTCAGTTCCTCGACGAAGTAGTGCTCCTTGTGCTCGCGGTCGCACGCGGGCGCGGGCAGGAACTCGTCGCCGTAGAGACATCGGGCGTGCTCGGACAGGGTCGTGTGCATGTCCTTGAGCCTACGACCCCTTGATCAACTGAAGGTGGTGCCTCCCCGGAGGTGAATCGGGCGCCGGCTGTTCGAGCCGGGTGAACGATGCTCCTTCGCAGGCAGAGCGGGTCCGGCGGGGAGACCGCCCGGAGGCGGCCGGCGGATCCGGCGGCTCGGCCCACCGCGCGACCGGGGCCCTCTAGGCTGCCGCCCATGAGCGATCTGTACGAACTCCAGCTGGCCTGGGAGCTGGGGGACACTCTGCCCGGAGAGCTCCTCGACGAGCTGCGGTGGCACCTGGGGCTGCCCCACAACCAGGAGCAGAAGCAGGAGCCGGCGCCCGGCGACCCCGCCGAGAAGGACCCGTTGCTCGCGGGTCGCGGCCCCGCCTCGCGGATCGGCGGGACGCTCGGCAGCGAGCTGGCGCGCGGGCGGCGCGGCTGGTCCCTCACCACGCGGCAGGAGGTGCACGCCGAGATGCTTTCCGGCTTGCACCGGCTGCTGAAGCGGCTGATCGCCCACACGGCGGCGACGGGGCCCGTCGGGCACATCCGGTTCTACGAGGACGACGTGCCCGACCTGCTGGTCGTGCACGGCGGTGAGATCCTCCGCCAGCCGCTCCGACTGGCGGGCTCCGGCTACGAGCCGTTCGACGGGCTGGTCTGACGGGCTGGTTTGAC
>NZ_JBFAPH010000469.1:0-3765 GCF_040675635.1 Streptomyces sp. NPDC049577 | reverse complement strand
CGGACGGACCGTCCGGCTGGGACGCGCTGTGGATCACGGGCGGCATCGCCGCCGCCGCACTGGCGGGGGCCTACGTCTCGATGACGAAGCGCGACGCGTAGCGCTCAGTAGCGCGGCGCGTTGCGGGACCGCTGGAGCCTGGCGCTCCGGCGGTCCTTCGCGTTCCAGCAGGCCTTGTGCCAGTGGCGGCGGTCCTCGACGCCGCCGCCGTACTGCGGCCAGGCGACGACGTGCGGCACCCCGGGCGGGATCTCCTGGTCGCAGCCGGGGCACCGGTACCGCTTGGCCGCCGACGTGCCGCCGACCATGCGCACCGCCCAGTCCTCGCCCTGCCAGGACTCCGTGCGCTCCAGACCGTAGCGGTCCGGGCTCAACTCGCGTGGTTCGGGGGCCTGTCGGGGGTCGGCACCGCCTCGCTGGCGGTTTCGGCGCGGGGACACGGGGCACCTCGGGAAGTCTGGGCTACGGGCCGTGACCAGGGTACGCGTGACCGTCACCGTTCCGGGCAGGCGTCCCTCCGTCGAGACCCCCCTCGGCATCCCGTTCGGCATCCCGCGTCACTTGCGATCATCATGAAAACTTCACGCATGGCCGTACCTTCGGCACGTGTCCGCCGTTATTGCCACTGGGGGGAGCCGCGTCGGTCGCTAGGAGGAACGTAAGCGATGCGCGTTGGAGCTTTTGTCCTGGCCGCGCAGTTTCCCGGCCAGGGGCACGGGGAGCCGCTGTACCGGGCCGTACGGTCGGCGGAGGTCGCCGAGGAGGCCGGGCTGGACGCCGTCTGGCTCGCCGAGCACCACTTCGTGCCGTACGGGGTGTGCCCGTCGGCGATCACGCTGGCCGCGCTGCTGCTGGGGCGCACGCGCCGGATCCGGGTCGGCACGGCGGTGAGCGTGCTGCCGACCACCCATCCGGTGGCCCTGGGCGAGCAGGCGGCGCTGCTGCACCTGACCTCGGGCGGCCGGTTCACGCTGGGCGTGGGCCGCGGCGGCCCCTGGGTGGACCTGGAGGTCTTCAACTCCGGCCTGGGGGCGTTCGAGGAGGGCTTCCCGGAGTCCCTCGAACTGCTGATGCGCTGGCTGCGCGAACCCCGGGTGGGCGCGGCGGGCTCGCGGTTCTCCTTCCGCGAGGTGCCGGTCGTGCCGCGTCCGGACGATCTGCAGGACCGTTCCGGCCCGGGGGTGATGGTGGCGTGCACCTCGCCCGGGAGCGTGCGGCTGGCGGCGGCGCACGGGCTGCCGATGCTGCTGGGCATGCACAGCTCCGACGAGGAGAAGGCGGAGATGGTGGCCCTGTGGCGCAAGTGCGCGCTGGAGGCGGGTAGTTCACCGGAGGAAGTCGCGGCGGCCGCTCATGTCTCGGCCGGGGTCGCGCAGATCGCGGACCGCCGGGAGGACGCGGCGGAGACGCTGCTCAAGGCGATGCCGGGGTGGCTGCACCAGGGGCTCTCGGCCCATGTGACGGTCGACGGACGGGTGCGGCGGATGCGCGATCCGCTCGCCTACACGGAGCTGCTGTGCGAGCTGCATCCGGTCGGACCGCCCCGGCTGTGCGCCGACCGGCTCGCGGCGACCGCCGAGCGGACGGGCATCAGCCGCTTCGCGCTGCTCACCGAGGGCTCCGGCGATCTCGCCGCCACCGAGGAGAATCTACGGCGCCTGGGTGCCGAGGTGCTGCCGCTGCTCACCTGACCCGCCGCGCCCGCCCACCCGGCTCGCCCACCTGACTCCCGGCTCCGTGCCGAGGAGCTGCCGCTCCTGTTCACTCATCGCCTCCCGCACCGGAGCGGCAGCAGGGACGCGTCAGCAGTCGCGTAGTTCCGGCGACTGGTTCAGCAGCTGTCCCCGGACGGAGGTGAAGCGGGCCAGGCGCTCGTCCGCCGAAGGGTCGAGCGGGAAGACCGCCACCCGGTGGCAGTTCTGGAACGCCAGGCGGACCCCGAAGTGTCGCTGCAGCGCTCCGCGGATCGCGTCACTCGCGAGGGCGCGCAGCAGCTGGCCGCGCGCCTGCTCGTCCGGCGGGGGCGTCCGGTTGTCGGCGAACTCACCGCCGTCGACCTTGAGCTGTGCCACCAGGGAGCTGATCATCTCCCACGCGTAGGGCAGGGAGGTCCGGACGCAGTCGACGAAGTCCGCTTCATCGACCTCGCCTCGCTCGGCCTGTTCCAACAGGGCCGGTGAGACGTCGAGCGACATGGGTTCTCCTCTCGCGACCCCGCGAGCGAGGTCTTAAGGAATGGGCGAGCGGACGACGACGCCCTGTGCCCGTACGGCGACCGCCCGCTTCAACGGTAATTCGGCCACTGCTGCCGCACCAGGAGAACGCACATACAACTGGCCAACGGCGAAGGGGCCCATCCAGGGCGAATCGCGTCGAGTGCCTGGTGTCGAGTAGCGTGACGGACCATGCGTCTCGTCATCGCCCGTTGCTCCGTGGACTACGCCGGCCGGCTCACCGCCCACCTGCCCTCCGCACCCCGTCTGATCCTCGTGAAGGCGGACGGCAGCGTCTCCATCCACGCGGACGACCGGGCCTACAAGCCCCTCAACTGGATGTCCCCGCCGTGCACCCTCAAGGAGGGTGACGACAACGTGTGGACGGTGATCAACAAGGCGGGCGAGAAGCTCATCATCACCATGGAGGAGGTGCTGCACGACTCCTCCCACGAGCTGGGCGTCGACCCGGGGCTCATCAAGGACGGCGTGGAAGCACACCTTCAGGAGCTGCTGGCGGACCGCATCGAGACGCTCGGCGCCGGCTACACGCTGATCCGCCGCGAGTACCCGACGGCGATCGGCCCCGTCGACATCCTCTGCCGGGACGCGGACGGCGCGACCGTCGCGGTGGAGATCAAGCGGCGTGGCGAGATCGACGGTGTGGAACAGCTCACACGCTATCTGGAGCTGCTCAACCGCGACCCGCACCTGGCCCCCGTGCGGGGTGTCTTCGCGGCCCAGGAGATCAAGCCGCAGGCCCGGGTGCTGGCCACCGACCGAGGCATCGGCTGCGTCGTCCTCGACTACGACGCGCTGCGGGGCATCGAGGACGACAAGCTGCGGCTGTTCTAGGACCTTCGCCGGCCTTCGTCCCCGAACGCCGGACGGGCCGGCCTCGTCGGCCCGTCCGGCGTTCTGCGTGTTGCGTGTTGCGTGCTGCGTGCTGCGTGCTACCCGGTCGGTGTGACCGGCGCTATCGGCGTGACCGAGGCCGGACCGCTCGCCGAGTTCGTGCTGCTTCCCGTCGCCGCGGAGCGGGACGGCGTCGGCTCCTTGGTCGGCTCCTTGGTCGGCTCCTTCGTCGGAGTCGGCTCCTTCGTCGGGGTCGGCTTGGGCGAAGCCGACCGCGTCGGGCTCTTCGTCGGTGCCGACGGCGAAGGAGCCGACGGCGAAGCCGATCCGCTCGCCGGTGCGGACGGCGACGCGCTGCCGGACGCGCCCGGCGAGGCCGACGCCGCGCCGGAGGCGCCCGGTGTCGCCGGCCCGCCCGTGCCGCGCCGGCCCGGGAGCTGCGGCCCCCCGCTCTCGCCGGCGACCGGCTCGTCCGCGTTCAGCCCCTTGTCGTCGTCCTGCTGGGACGCGGTCCGGCCGGGCTGGACGTTGTCGGAGTGACTGTCGTCGGGGCCGCCGGAGGCGGAGCCCAGGGTCACGATCGTGCCGAGCACGGCGGCCAGCAGGACGCCGGCGCCCGCCGCGGCGAGGTTGCGCCGGCGCCCGTCGCCCTCCAGTACGTTCCGCACCCAGGCGCGCGGCGCGATCCGCGCCGCCG
>NZ_JBFAPH010000468.1:0-3811 GCF_040675635.1 Streptomyces sp. NPDC049577 | reverse complement strand
ATTCACCCTCGGAATCCCGAAACAGACGAGCCGGAACGCCCGCGACCGCGCCTACAACATCATGTACATGCGGGAAAACGGCGTCGCACTGGCCGGGCATCTGTACTCCCCCGGCGACTTGGCGCTGGAGCGCAAACGCTCGGCCGCGGCCGAGGTGGCCGCCTGGACCCGCCCCGCCTGCATGAAACCGCTCCAGCCCCGGCGCAGCTGGACCCGCATCGACGACCAGATTCTGCTCAAGGCAGCCACCCTCGACGAGGCCGCAGAGCAACTGGGCAGGTCGAAACAGTCCTGCCACATGCGCCTGTGGCGCCTGCGCCGGCAGTGACCCGCCTCAGCCCTTCACACACACGATCTGCTTGAGCTTGGCCACGACCTCGACGAGATCCCGCTGCTGCTCCATGACCTGCTCGATCGGCTTGTACGCCGCCGGGATCTCGTCGACCACCCCGTGGTCCTTGCGGCACTCCACACCACTGGTCTGCTCAGCAAGATCCTGGGCGGAGAATCGCTTCTTCGCCTGGTTACGGCTCATCCGGCGGCCCGCGCCGTGCGAGGCCGAGTTGAACGACGCCTCGTTGCCCAGGCCGCGCACGATGTACGAGCCCGTGCCCATCGAGCCGGGGATGATCCCGTACTCGCCGCCGCCCGCGCGGATCGCGCCCTTGCGGGTGACCAGCAGGTCCACGCCCTCGTAGGTCTCCTCGGCCACGTAGTTGTGGTGGCAGGAGATGACCTGCTCGAACATCGGCCGTGCCTTCTTGAATTCCTTGCGGACGACGTCCTGGAGCAGCGCCATCATGATCTCGCGGTTGCGCCGCGCGTACTCCTGCGCCCAGAACAGGTCGTTCCGGTAGGCGGCCATCTGCGGAGTGTCGGCGATGAAGACGGCGAGGTCCCTGTCGACCAGGTTCTGGTTGTGGGACAGCTTGCGGGCCTCGCCGATGTGATACTCGGCGAGCTCCTTGCCGATGTTCCGGGAACCGGAATGCAGCATGAGCCACACCGAACCCGACACATCCAGACAAACCTCAATAAAGTGGTTGCCCTGGCCAAGGGTTCCCATCTGCTTCAGCGCCCGACCCTGACGGAATTTGACCGCTTCCGCGATCCCCTGGAACCGCCCCCAGAAGTCGTCCCACCCCGCCGTCGGCAGCCCGTGCAGCCGCGCCGGGTCGACCGCGTCGTCGTGCATGGCGAAGCCGACCGGGATGGCCTCCTCGATCTTCGAGCGCAGCCGGGAGAGATCACCCGGGAGGTCGTTGGCCGTCAGCGAGGTCTTGACGGCCGACATGCCGCAGCCGATGTCGACGCCGACCGCCGCCGGGCAGACCGCGCCGCGCATGGCGATCACGGAGCCGACCGTGGCGCCCTTGCCGAAGTGGACGTCGGGCATGACGGCCAGGCCCTCGATCCACGGGAGCGTGGAGACGTTGCGCAGCTGCTGCATGGCGACGGGCTCGACGGTCGCGGGGTCGGCCCACATGCGGATCGGTACGCGGGCGCCGGGCACCTCGGTGAAGGACATGACTGTTCTATTCCCCCGAAATAATCGAATAAGCACACTACGGACATATCCGCTGATTCATATGGATTCGCGACAGCGGACCGGCAGACGCGGCAGCCCGTGCGGTAGACATTGTCTCCGGCCGCCGCCTCGCGGCGGCAAGCGGTTTTCGGGCGGGACTCGGGCTGAAGGGAGCCACGGACAGTGCGGCGAAGGGCATGCGTACCGGTAGCGGCACTGGCCTCGGCGGTGCTGGCGGCGACTCTGACGGGGTGCGGCGGAGGGTCCGGGGGCGGTGGCGGACACGGCGACGAGAAGGCCGGTCAGCCGGGCTCGGCGGCCCCGGCCGGCGAGCCGGGGAAGTACCGCAGCCTGCCCGAACCCTGCGGATACGTCGGCAGGGCGACGCTGCGCCGCATGCTGCCCGGCGCGGAGGAGGACTCCGAGGCCGGCGCCGAGAAGGTCTACCAGGGCACGCCGACGATCACGTTCGACACCGACCGGCGCGTCGGCTGCCGCTGGAAGCTGGAGACGCCGGACGGCGCCCGGCATCTGTCCGTCGACTTCGAGCGGGTGGTCTCCTACCAGCCGGGCGTGAGCGACGAGGACCGTGCCCAGGAGCTGTACGGCCGGCAGGCGGCGGCCGCCCACATTCCCGTCGCGCCGAGCACCCCCGGCGGGAAGCCGGGCGGCGGCGCGAGCCCCTCGGCCGTGCCGTCCGCCACGCCCGCCGGCGGCAGCGGCGGCCCGGCCCCGCAGCTGACGGCCGCCTCGCCGGCGCCGACGGCCTCCGTCTCGGCGGATCCGGCGCTGGCGCCGCGCGCGCTCGACGACGTGGGTGACGACGCGTTCGTCGACGACAAGCTGGACTCCGGCGGCTCGGCCGTGCACCGGGACGTCACGATCGTCTTCCGGTCGTCGAACGTGCTGGTGACCATCGCCTACGACCAGTGGTCGACCGACAAGCAGCACGTCCCCGGCAGCCAGGACCTCCAGGGCAAGGCGCACGCCCTGGCCCGCGAGCTCGACGCGGGGCACTTCGGCAACTAGCCGGTCGGCCGACCGACCGGCACCGGCGAATCGACCGGCGCGTAACGTCCTGGTTCGGCCGCCGCCGGGCGCGGGCCGCGTACCGTGCCGGTTACGTACCGCGCGACAACCTCACATCAGAATGAGCGAAGGACCCATGCACCGACGTACAGCACCGCGACTCGCCCGTCTCCTCGCCTGCGCCGCAGTACCGGTGATGCTCGTCGCCACCGGCTGCTCGGACAACGAGGGTGGTGGCAAGAAGAGCACGGCGTCGCCCTCCGCGAAGCCGTCGCCGAGCGCCTCGCCGACGGTGAAGGCGGCCACCTTCGCCAAGCTGCCGGAGGTCTGCAGGACGATCTCCGAGAAGACCGTGGACGGCCTGGTGCCGAAGGCGGACAAGAAGGAGGGCAAGGCGCTGCCCTCGGCCGACACCAATGACTCGGCGAGCTGCATCTGGAGCGGTCTGAACGACGAGGACGTCAAGGATCTGCAGTTCCGTTCGCTGACGATCTCGCTGAAGCGGTTCGGTTCGGACCCGACGCTGGGTTCGGGCGAGAAGCGGGCGCAGGACTTCGCGGAGAAGCAGACGAAGACCGCGACGACGGCGGACGGTGCGAAGGACGCCAAGACCGAGAAGGCGGACGGCATCGGTGACGGTGCGACGGTGGTGAGCACGGAGACGAAGAAGGACGACAACGACTTCAAGAACGAGACCGTGGTCGCCCGGACCGCGAACGTCGTGATCACGGTGAAGTACAGCGGGGCGGGTTACGAGGGTGCGAAGTCGCCGAACCCGGACGACATGAAGAAGGCCGCGCAGGACGCGGCCAAGGAGGTCGTCGGCTCGGTCGCGAACGCGAACAAGAGCTGACCTCGGGCGGAATGCCCGGAGGGGGCGTACGGGCCGAAGCTCGTACGCCCCCTCCGTCGTGTGCGCGCGCTTACGCGGCCAGCAGCTTGCGGACCCGGTCGGCCCCGACCGCGAGCAGCAGCGTGGGCAGCCGCGGCCCGGTGTCCCGGCCGACGAGCAGGTGGTAGAGCAGCGCGAAGAACTCGCGCTGGGCGACCTTGAGCTCGGGGGTCGGCTTGGCCTCGGGGTCCAGGCCGGCCTGGACCTTGGGCACGCCGTAGACGAGCGTGGTGAGTCCGTCGAGGCTCCAGTGGTCGTCGAGGCCCTCCAGGAGGAGGCGCAGCGATTCGCGGGCCTGGTCGTCGAGGGAGGCGAGGAGCTCGGTGTCGGGCTCCTCGCGGACGATGGTGCGGGATTCGGCC
>NZ_JBFAPH010000467.1:0-3846 GCF_040675635.1 Streptomyces sp. NPDC049577 | reverse complement strand
GGCGGCCGTCGAGACGCTGACCGGCCTCGGCGCCCGCCGCGTCGAGCTCGTCGACACCCTGATCGCCGCGGCCGTCGGCTGCGGCCTGCCGGTCGAGCGCCCCGAAGCCACGATGATCATCGTGTGCGGCGCGGCGTCCACCCAGGTCGCGGTGCTCTCGCTCGGCGCGATCGTCGCGGCCGAGAAGGTGCAGGTCGGCGGCGACGCCATCGACTACGCCGTCATCCAGCACCTCCGCACCGAGCACGAGCTGATGCTGCCGACCCAGGGCCTGCTCCCGCTGCACCTGGCGCTGCGCGGCGACCCGGCCCAGGTCGGCGTCGAGACGGAGGTGCGCGGCCGGGACGTCGCCACCGGCCTGTCCCGCACGGTCATGGTGAGCACGGCGCACGTACGCGAGGCCATCAGCACCCCGCTCACCGCCGTGCTCGACGCCATAGGCCGTGTCCTGCGCGAGTGCCCGCCCGACCTCGTCGCCGACCTCGGCGAGCACGGGGTCATGCTGGCCGGCGGCAGCGCGATGCTGCCCGGGCTGGACACAATGATCCGGCAGGCCACGGGGATGATGGTGAGCATCGCGGAGAACCCCGACGTGTGCTCGGTGCTCGGGCTCGGCGCGATGATGGAGGGCAAGGTCCGCCCCATGCACCTCGACCCCCTCGCGAGCTGATTCGCACCACTATCGACTCCTTGGGAACTTCTTTACCCTTCGGAACAGTTCTGCCAGTGCACCCCTATTCCATCCCCGTGGAGGAGAAACGCACATGGCGCTCTGGGACCGGCTCAAGGAATCGGCCACCACGATGCAGGGCCAGCTGACTGCCAAGAAGAACGAGCTGAAGAGCGGCGCCTTCCGCGATGCGAGCATGGCGATGTGCGCGCTGGTCGCGGCCGCCGACGGCACCATCGACGCGTCCGAGCGGCAGCGCGTCGCCTCGCTCATCGCCACCAACGACGTCCTGCGCAATTTCCCCGTCGACGACCTCCAGGCTCGGTTCAACGACTACTGCCAGAAGCTCCAGACCGATTTCGACTTCGGCAAGGTCAGCGTGATGCAGACCATCGGCAAGGTGCAGAAGAAGCCGACCGAGGCGCGCGCCGTCGTCCAGATCGGCATCGTGATCGGCGGCGCCGACGGCGACTTCGACAAGACGGAGCAGGCCGTGGTCCGCGAAGTGTGCTTCGCCCTCGGCATCAACCCGGCGGAGTTCGACCTGTAATCGCCGTCCTGGGTCACCACCGCCCCGGACGTACGCGGCCGGCCGTCGGCGCAGGTCACTCCCGTGGTCCGGGCCGGCACCCGGCCCGTACTCCCCGGTAGGCGTCCGTTCCGCCCGTCTTGTCAGGCCCCGGGCTCCCGCAGCAGATTGGGGGCGACGCCACGAGGAGGGCGGTGCACCCATCATGGTTGAACGGCGAGGCCCGGGGGACTCCCCGGGCGCGAACGGCCCCGGCCCGGAGGGCGCCGGCTTCGGCCACCACCCGTCGCCGTGCGAGCTCATCGTCGTCGCCCGCGAGGACGCGGAGCTCGGCAGGGATTCCGGCGCCCCGCTGGAGCGGTTCCTCGCGGAGGAACGGCTGGAGCTGGAGCCGCTGTTCGGCAGCGAACCGCGCGGGCGGGACCTCGTCCCCGAGCTGGCGCTCTTCTTCCGCGTCCGCGGCGCCGGCCGGCGGCCCGAGGAGGCGGCCACCCGGCTCCGCGCGATGCCGGGGGTCGCCGCCGCGTACGTCAAACCGGGCGCGCTCCCCGCGGGTACGGGCCCGGCCGACCCGTTCGGCGACGCCGCCACCCGCGGGGACGGCGGCGCCGGCCCCATCCCCGACTACACCGACCACCAGGGCTATCTGGCCCCCGCCCCGGAGGGCGTCGACGCGTTCTGGGCCTGGGCCCAGGCCGGCGGGCGCGGCGAGGGCGTGGGCGTCGTCGACGTCGGCGGCGCGTGGCAGCTGGGCCACGAGGACCTCGGTCAGAAGCTCGCCGGCACCATCGCCGGCACCCCCGTGCCGGACCTGGCCTGGCGCAACCACGGTACGAACGTGCTCGGCGTCGTCGGCGGCGCCGGCGGCGGCTTCGGCGTGACCGGCATCGCGCCCGGCACGCTCACCGCCACCGCCTCCTGCCACGGCATCGGCACCGCCCGCGCCCTCCAGGCCGCCGCCGACCGGCTCGCCCCGGGCGACCTCGTACTGCTCGGCCTGCACCGGCCCGGCCCCCGCTACGGCTACGGCCGGCGCGACGACCAGCGCGGCTGCATCCCCCTGGAGTGGTGGCCGGACGACAACGCCGCCGTCCGCTACGCCACGGCGAAGGGCGTCCTCGTCGTGGCCGCCGCCGGCAACGGCGGCGAGTCACTGGACGACCCGCTGTACGGGACGCGGCCCGACGACTTCCCGGCCTGGTGGCGCAACCCCTTCGACCCGGACGAGCCGTGCTCCGGTGCCGTCCTCGTCGGCGCCGGCGCCCCGCCGCCGGGCACGCACGGCCGGGCGCACGGCCCCGACCGCTCGCGGCTCGCCTTCTCCAACCACGGCCTGCGCCTGGACGCCCAGGGCTGGGGCCGCGAGGTCACCACCACCGGCGGCTCCTGGGACCGCCCCGGCGACCTGCGCGGCGGCCCCGAGGAACAGACCTGGTACACGGACGTCTTCTCCGGCACGTCCGCCGCCGCGTCGATGGTCCTCGGCACGCTGGCCTCCCTCCAGGGCATGCTCAAGGCGACGGGCCGCGCCCCGCTGACCGCGCACCGCGCCCGGGAGCTCCTGCGCGCCACCGGCTCCCCGCAGCGCGACGCGCCGGGCCGCCCGGCGGCGCTCCAGCGCATCGGCAACCGCCCAGACCTCCGCGCGGCCGCCGCACACCTCCTGCCCTCCCCGGTGGCCTCGGGCGCGGCCGAGCGCCTCTGGGACGAACTCATCCCCTATCCCCCGGCCAACACACCCCGCCTCCGCCTCTACGTCGCCGGCGCCTGGCGCGGCCTCGACCACCCGGACCCGGCGGTCCGCCAGGCCGTCCACACGGCCTTCGCCTCCGGCCGCCCGGGCGGGGTCCACGTCTGGTACGCGGCCGACAAGGTGGTGGGCCTGGTCGTCACGGACTGACCCGGGGCCGGACGGCCGGCGGCCGGCTCGGGCGGCTCGGGCGGCTCCCCCGGCCACCGCAGGCAACCACACGAGACGTGACCGGCGGTGCCCGGCGGCCTTCGGCCGGCCCGGCACCGCCGCTCACGCAGACGTCGCGGTCAGGCGGAAAGTCTTGTCTCCTGCCCGGCCAGGGCCACCGCCTCGCGGTCGTCATCCGTCCACGTGCCCAGCGCGATCTCCGCCGTGATGCCCGGGCCGAAGCCCGCGATCACCCCTCGGGCGGCGGCCTCCGCGCCGCCCTCCTCGAAGAGCCGGTCGAGGGCGTCGAAGATCACCGCACTGGCGATATTGCCGCGCTCGGTGAGCGTGGCACGGCTGTAGCGGAACGTTTCTGGCGCGAGCCCGAGGTAACGCCCGAGGTCGTCGAGGATGCGCGGTCCCCCGGCGTGCACGATGTAGAAGTCGAGCTTCGAGACGTCCCAGTCGTACGGCTCGGCCATGTCCCGCATGGCGGGCGCGAGCATGGCCATCGTGCCGGGCACCCGTTTGTCCAGGATGAAGTGGAAGCCCGTGTCCCGGACCCCGTAGGAGATCCACGCCTCCGTGTCGGGCACCAGGTGCGACCCGTTGCGCTCGATGCGCACGCCCGTACCCCCCTCGCCCCGGACCACGGCGGCCGCCAGCGCGTCGCCGAAGAGACCGTTGGAGAGGAGGTTGCCGACACCCAGGTCCGTCGGCTGGTAGAGCAGCGAGCAGAACTCGCAC